>CAJPUA010000115.1 GCA_905373705.1 uncultured Schwartzia sp.
GCCGTCAGCCGCATGAACCGCTCCCTGCTCGTGCTTTGTCAGAATATGGGGAAACTTCATTTTATATACTTCGTCGTACAGTGTCAGCACCGCGCCTCCGGGATAGCCAAAGACCAGGCGGACACCCTCTTTTTTCAGGCTCTCCAGTATAGCCCGCGCTCCATTCATGCGCACCGGGACAACCCCCTTTACAATATTACACTTAAATTATATTTCCCTATTATAGCCTGTTTTCCCCTCCCTGACAAGACGCTATTTTTTCCCGCCGCAATTTTATTTAGCACTTGGCGTTCCCTGTCCGCGTCAGGTTCTTTGTGTTATAATGAATCGCGGAAAACGTAAGGGGAGGACTCGCTATGACACTGCTGGAAGAAACCATCGCTCATATTCAGCCGCCGGATGAAACCGCAAGCGCCGCCGTCGCGCGCCAGCTCGAGACAGCAACAGGCGAAGACATCGGTCTGGGCGCGCTCAAGACGCTGCTGATGAAGTACGCGGCCATTACCCAGACCGCCGCGCCGTCCCATCCAAAAAAATGCACTATTATATGCTGTGCCGACCATGGCGTCGCCGCTATGAAGGTCAGCGCCTACCCGCCCTCAACGACGGTGCAGATGACGGCGAATTATCTCATTTCCCGCGGCGCGGTCGCCAACGCGCTCTCAAATTTCGCCGATTCCGAGCTTGTCGTCGCCGACCTTGGGATCGCCGCCCCTACGGACCATCTGCCGGGACTGCTGTCGCGAAAGATCGCCTTCGGCACGAAAAATTGCGCCGTCGGATCGGCTATGACCCGTGAACAGGCGATCAGGGCCGTTGAAACAGGTATTGAACTGGCCGCGTCGGCGGCCGCGGAAGGTTTCTGCTGTTTCTTGCCGGGAGAAATGGGTATTGCCAACACGACTTCCTCCGCCTGCGTCGCCGCGACGTTTTGCGGCCTTGCCCCGGAACTGGCAACCGGGCGCGGCACCAATATTTCCGATGATCGTCTCAAGGTCAAAATCGAGGTCGTTCGGCAGTCGCTTCGGATGAACCAGCCCGATCCCCGGGACGGGTTGGACGTCTTACGAAAAGTCGGCGGCTTTGAAATCGGCTGTATTACCGGCATTATTCTCGGCGCGGCGGCGCGCCACGCTTTCGTCGTCATCGACGGCTTTAATACCGCCGCCGCCGCTCTCATCGCACAGGCCCTGACGCCCCTCGCGCCGTACTATCTGATGGCGTCTCACCAGGCCGCCGAACCGGCGCACCTCGCCATGCTGGATAAGCTGGGGCTGACTCCGTATATGGACATGAAATTCCGCTTGGGCGAAGCGACCGGTTCCTCTATCGCCGTGAACCTCCTTGACGCCGCCGTGCTGGCGCGTGACCATTTACAAAGTGAAGCCGCTCCGCCTCCTTTCCACACAGAAGCTATGCCCCCCAAGACCGCTCCCGTCACTGACAAGACTTTCGATTTCTATCTCCAGACCTTTCCTGAACCTTCGCGGACGGCGATGGAGGCCTGCCAGCTTCGCATTGACAATTTGGCGAAGCCGATTTACAGCCTCGGTTACTTAGAGCAGATCGCCGTGGAACTGGCCGGCATTTTAGATGACGATCGGCCCCCGCTGGATCTACAGCGCGCTCTTCTCTGCTTTTCCAGCGGCGATCTCAGCCCTATCCAGCAACGCCTCACGGCGGCCTTTGCCCAGCACGCCGGAGCTGACGTCACCGTCGCCCGCCTGCGACCGGGGCGACCCTTGACAGAAGCCTTTGACTTTGGACGCGCCGCCGCGGAAGAATTGTCTTTTTCTCTGCCGCTTCTCGCCGTCGCCCTGACTGAATCCCGCTTCGACGCGCCGGCGGGCACGAAGGCTAAAGCGTTGCGCGAGGCGCTGCTGCACGGCGACGGGACGCTCCGCTACGCGCCGGAGGATTTTCTCGCCCGCGTCCCTGCCGAATATCAAGCGGAAACCGCCGCCCTCCTCGGCGCTATCATCGCCGGAGCGCACAATCATTCGCTCATCGTTCTCGACGGCGAGGCCACGGAAATCATCGCCCGCTACGCTGAAACTCTCTGCCCCGCTGTCCGCCCTTACATCCTCCATGTCCAGCCGAAGCTTTTGCGTCTCGATATGACCGTCGGAGGCGGCTGCGTCGCCTGCCTCGGTCTTAAACTCATCGACGCCGCCCTGCACATGCTCAACGATATGAAAACCTTTTCTGAAGCCCGCGTTTCCGTAGCCGACGACGGGCCCGGCGCGGGACGGCAGATCGAATAGGCGGGAATAGACAATCCGGTGGATAAAGGCTATAATGAATATCATCCGGTCGGTATACGGTTAATTTGAACGAAAGGAGCCGCGCGCATGTGGGAAAAAAATAAGACTTCGATCTGCCTCGCCGTCAGCTTTATTCTGGCGCTTTCCGCTTTCTGGCTCCTGCCGCAGCTGGCGTTCGTCGTATTCATCGCGCTCCTTATCGACCTCCTGCTCCATCCGCTGGTCGATCATCTTCATCAGGTGCGCTACATTCCGCGTTCCGTTGGCGCGGCGCTGAGCCTGTTTTGCTTTGTGACCCTCGCTACCGGCCTGATCGCCATGCTGTCGTCTACCCTTGCCGCTTCCGTCCAGAAATTTACGCACGATTTGCCGACGTTGACGGAAAACATCCGGGAGCTTTTTTCCTCGTCGGCCTTTCTGTCCCAGGAGATCGACAATCTCTGGACGGAACTGGCCTCCCTCTCCATTACCGCGGTGCGCTCGTCGCTGACCATGCTCCCCTCTGTATTCAGCAAGGTGCTCGACATCATCATCATTTTGTTCACGGCGTTTTATATCCTAAAAGACGGCCGTCATATCCAAGAATGGTTTGCCCGCCTGTTTCCGGCAAAGGATCATCTGCGCGTTTACCGTCTTTTCGGGAAAATTCTGCGGGCACTCAACATTTATATTTACAGCCAGCTTGCCATTTGCTTTTTGATGGGCATCGTCGTTTTCTGTTACTTCTCGCTGCGCGGTCTCCCTTACGCGGCCGTTTTTGCCGTTGTATCCGGCGTTAGCGAGTTTATCCCCGTCATCGGCCCGACGATCGCCTCCGCCTTCGGCACTGCCTTGACGGCCACGGTTTCGCCGTGGGTCGCCCTGCAGACAATGTGCTTTTACCTCCTGATCACCCAAATTAATCATAATTTTGTCTACCCGATGCTTATCGGTCGCTCGCTGAATCTACATCCCATCGCTATTCTACTGGGTATCTTACTGGGCGGCATCCTGCTCGGCGCACCCGGTATGTTTCTTGCCGTGCCGTTCATCGTTATTATCCGACTGGTCATCAAGGACATTTACAACGCCGCGAAGCAGCGTAATGAGGGCGAAGCTCCGCCGCTCTTACCCCCGGAAAGCTAAACAAAAAGGAACGGCCGCCTGAGATCCACTCAGGCGGCCGTTCCTTTTTGTTTAGCTCCTTCTTACGCGCTTTTTTCCGATGCCAGCGCAATATCCTTGCCAAAGATGAGCTTATCAACCATTTGAATAAGCTGATTGATCTCGGGCTTTGATATTTGCCCGCTGGCGCCCAGCGCGTCGCCCTTGAGACGCATTTCTTCGTTAATCAGGGACGAGAACAGGACGACCGGAACATCCTTTAAGCGATCGCTTTCCCGGATAAGCTTCAAGAGACGATGCCCGTCCATCTGGGGCATTTCAATATCGGTGATGACGAGGCGGACAAGTTCTTCCACCGGCTTGTCGATCTGGGTGAGGCTGAGAAGGTAATCCCACGCCTCCTTGCCGTTGCTGTTTGCCTTAACGAAGCGATAGCCCGACTCATGCAGAGTTTCGACGATAAGCTCCCGCAGCATGGGAGAATCCTCGGCGACGACGATATGTTCCTTCGAGCGCATTTCCTTGATATCCGCCTCGGCTTCCTCAATTGTCGTCAGCTTGGCGTTGACCTCGGGATTGATTTCAGCGATGACCGTTTCAAAGTCGAGGAGCAGGACGATTTTATCTCCCATCTTGACAATACCGACGACACGGGACTGATCGCCAACTTCCGGCGCCGGCTCCATCTCTTTCCAGGAAATACGATGAATCCGGGATACGTTATCGACCAGAAAACCGATATTGTAGTTATTGATTTCCGTAACAATGATATTCTTCGGCTTTTCCGTGCCCACCACATTCAGGCAACGGGGCAGATTCACGAGCGGCATGGAACGCCCCCGCAGCGTAAACAATCCATCAATATATGGATGCGCCTGCGGCATGGCCGTCACCGGGAAGTCGGCGCTGGTAATAACCTCACGCACCTTCGCTACATTAATTCCATAATTTACGGCGCCGATGTTGAATTCGACAATCTCGAACTCATTCGTGCCGGTTTCCAGCAGAATTCCCTTTTTATCTCCACTTGTCTCTGCCATTTATTTCGCCCCCAACAAAGTCCATTTTTCTTTATATATTCGTTATCGTCAAAGATTTTCCTTCTTTACGATAAATTTTTCATTAAAAATTTATCGTAAAATTCTTTCTATCCGTCCGTATGTTCTTCCCGCAGGTACGTCCAGCCATCTCGTTCTTCGACCAGCCTTCGCTTTAACAATCCGCCCATGGCTCGTTTGAAAGCGGCCTTACTGATATGGAAGCGGTCACGAATGACTGCCGGAGAAGAAGCATCGCTGTATGGCATTCGACCGTGGTGTTCTTTGAGCAGCGCCAGAATTGCTTCGCCGTCTGTCACCAGCGCTTTTTCTTTAATTTCCCGAAGCGACGCGTTAAGC
>CAJPUA010000116.1 GCA_905373705.1 uncultured Schwartzia sp.
CTTGTAAGCTTTCTGCGCCGTCTTGGCGGAGTGTTCGTAGCCGATGACGGGGTTCCCGGAGCCGGTATCATCATGCTGGCGATGGTCCTTCAGTCCGTCGGTCTGCCGATTGAAGGCCTGGCGCTCGTCGCCGGCATCGACCGTATCCTCGACATGTTCCGCACCTGCCTCAATATCACCGGCGACGCCGCCGTCGCCATCCTCATCGATAAAGACGAGCGAGAACACCATCAGGCGGCGTAAGAATATAGTTGACTCCCAAAAACTCCGCTGGCTGTTACGGACAACCAGCGGAGTTTTTTGTGAGCGATAATAAAATGAAAAATTTGCCTTTATCTTCTTGATTTTTCTATCCCATTGACTATAATTATCAGTAAGAGATTCTATTCTTGCAGATGGGAGTGATGACAAATGGAGTACAGGATTGAGCATGATTCGCTGGGCGAGGTCAAGGTGCCGGCGGATAAGTATTGGGGGGCGCAGACGGAGCGCAGTCACGAGAATTTCCCCATCGGGACGGAGAAGATTCCCATGGAAGTGATTCGGGCCTTTGCATTCCTCAAAAAAGGCGCTGCGTTTGCCAATAAAAATCTCGGCAAGCTTGACGAGGAGCGGCAAGATCTGATCGCTAAGGTGTGCGACGAAATTCTTGCCGGATCCCTCGACGGTGAATTTCCCCTCTCCGTCTGGCAGACGGGCAGCGGCACCCAGTCCAATATGAACGTCAACGAAGTCATCGCCAACCGCGGCAATAAATTAGCCGGTAAGACGCTGCTTCACCCTAACGATCACTGTAATATGTCGCAGAGCTCGAACGATACATTCCCGACGGCGATGCACATCGCAGCGGTAATCGCCATTACCGATAATCTTCTCCCCGCCATCGACGCTTTGGCCGCGACCTTCGGTGTCCTGATGAAGGAAAACAAAGGGATCGTCAAGACGGGACGGACGCACCTTCAAGACGCGGTACCCATCTCTTTTTCGCAGGAAATCAGCGGCTGGAAGAGTATGCTGGAAGAATCCCGGGCGATGATCGAAGAGAGCCTGCCGCACCTGAAACGCCTGGCCCTCGGCGGCACCGCGGTCGGCACCGGACTGAACGCACCCAAGGGCTTTGCCGAGGAGGCGGCGCGCATTATCGGCGACCTCACCGGCCTTGATTTCGTCACCGCGCCCAATAAATTCCACGCGCTCACCAGCAAGGACGAAATGGTTTTCGCCCACGGCGCTCTCAAGGGACTGGCGGCGAATATGATGAAGATCGCCAATGATGTCCGCTGGCTGGCGAGCGGTCCGCGCTGCGGCCTCGGCGAGATCTTCATCCCGGCGAACGAGCCGGGAAGTTCCATCATGCCGGGCAAGGTCAACCCCACCCAGTGCGAATCCGTCACCATGGTCGCCGTGCAGGTCATGGCGAACGATACCGCTATTGCTATCGCGGCGTCCCAGGGGAATTTCGAGCTGAACGTCTTCATGCCCGTAACCATTCATAACTTCCTTCAGTCGGTGCGGCTCCTCGCCGATTCCCTGCACTCCTTCAACGACCGCTGCGTCAAGGGAATTAAGGCGAACAAGGAGAAAATGCACGAAAATCTGCACCGTTCTCTCATGCTGGTCACGGCGCTGAACCCCGTCATCGGCTACGAACACTCCGCCAAGACGGCGCAGAAAGCTTACAAGGAGAATATCTCCCTCAAGGAAGCCTGCGTAGCCCTCGGCTATCTGACGCCGGAGAAATTCGACGAAGTATTCCATCCGGAAGAAATGATTTAACCCTGCCTCTCTTTTCCCCCTGCCGCTTCTTTTCCGAGCGGCAGGGGTTTTGTTATGTTATAGCGCGGCAGTTGTCTTGTTATAATCGAGCGGGTTGTGTTATAATAGCGAAAGGATTTTGGGTTAGTGGTAGTTTATTTTAGTAAAAATTTTGTTATAACATTAATAAATATCGGGGAATATAAATAATTATATATGAGTGAGAGGGAGATAGTATGGTATTAAAGGATTATGACGAACAGTATCGAAAAGCATATGAAGGGAAGATATATACAGACAAGGATGGCAAAGCCTTATCGGTATCTGCAGTCGAGCATTTGGCCGAATTTCTGCGAAAAGCGCGCGCTGCGAAGAAAAAGGTCTTTTTTATCGGCAATGGGGGAAGCGCGGGCATTGCTGTGCATATGACGGCGGATTTTTTGAAGAACGGGCGGATGCGCACCGTTGACATGTACGGCGCGGCGACGATTACCTGTCTGGGAAATGATTACGGCTATGAATATATCTTCAGCAAACAGCTGGAGCTTTTAGCCGACGAAGGGGATGTGCTCATCGCTATTTCCAGTTCCGGCAATTCGCCTAATATTTTGCTGGCAGCTGACGTTATGAAAAAATGCGGCGGTACGGTGGTGACGCTGACGGGTTTTCGCGAGGACAATAAACTCCGGCAAAAGGGAGATTATAATCTCTATGTGCCGTCCATGGAATACGGTATTGTAGAGTCGATTCACAATCGGATCCTGCAGCAGGTAGTCGATGAAATGATGGCGCAGGATCGTCAGGAGGCGTGATGACATGAAATCTATTGTAACCGGCGGCTGCGGCTTTATCGGTTCGCATATTGTGGATCGGCTGCTCTCGGAAGGGCAGGAGGTCGTCGTCATTGATAATTGCTCCACAGGGCGCTTGGAGAATTTAGCGCACCATCAGGGCAATCCGCATCTCACCATCATTGAGGCAGATATCTGTGACTACGAAAAAATTGCGCCGCTTTTCGTGGGCGTAGACTGGGTGTTCCATATGGCGGCGCTGGCGGATATCGTGCCCTCGATTCAAAAGCCTGAGGCATATTTCCATTCCAATGTGGACGGTACGTTTTCCGTCTTGCAGGCGGCAAAGCGAGGGGGCGTCAAGCGCTTTCTCTATACGGCGTCATCTTCTTGCTATGGGATTCCGGATCATTTCCCCACGGACGAGAAGGCGGATATCCGCCCCGAATATCCTTATGCGCTGACGAAACGCTTAGGGGAAGAGCTGGCGCTTCATTGGGCGAAGGTCTACCATCTCCCGGTCGTTTCTCTTTGCCTCTTTAATGTTTATGGGCCCCGTTCGCGGACGTCGGGCACCTACGGGGCGGTTTTTGGGGTCTTTTTGGGGCAGAAGCTGGCCGGAAAACCTTATACCGTCGTTGGCACCGGAGAGCAGACGCGGGATTTCACCTACGTCACGGACATCGTCGACGCCTTTTTCACAGCGGCGAAATCCGACGTCGTGGGGGAGCGCTTCAATGTAGGCAGCGAGCACACTTATTCGGTGAATCGCCTGGTGGAGCTTTTAGGCGGGCCGGAAGCTGAGGTCATCCATATTCCCAAGCGCCCAGGGGAGCCAGACTGCACCTGGGCGGATACGACGAAGATCAATACCATGCTTCACTGGCATCCCAAAGTTATCTTGGAGGAAGGCGTGCAGCATATTTTAGAGCATATTGATTACTGGAAGAAAGCCCCCGTTTGGACGCCGGAGACGATTCAGGAAGCAACGGCGGATTGGTTTAAGTATTTAGGCAATGAGGAAAAATCTCATGACCGATGAAAAAATCATCAGCAAAGAAGAGTTTTTCAAGCGCCGGCAGGCTTTTCGCGACGAGGGAAAAAAGGTCGTTCTGTGCCACGGCGTTTTTGATCTTTTGCATTATGGGCATATTGAGCATTTGGAAGAGGCAAAAAAACAGGGCGATATCCTTGTCGTTTCCGTAACCGCCGCGCAATATGTCAATAAAGGGCCGGGGCGGCCGTATTTTGATGACCGCCAGAGGATGTCCTTTTTGGCGAGCCTCTCGATTGTCGATTATGTCCTTTTGAGCGAAGCCGTGACCGTCCAGGAAATCGTTTCCTTCGTGCAGCCGGATATCTACGCCAAGGGGCAGGAGTATGCTCGGGCGGCGGACGATGTGACGGGCAATATCGGGCCGGAGCAGGCGGCGGTGGAACAGTACGGCGGGAAAATCTATTTTACCCAAGGAGAAGTCCACAGCTCCACAAAGCTCCTGAATAATTTTTTTGCCGCCTTGCCGGAAAATGTCAAAGAGATGGCGTTTTCTCTGCGCAAAAAATACGGCGCCGATGTGTTCGGAGAGATACGCAGGCGGGTAGAAGATTTTTCGCGCTGTAAAATCCTGGTCGTCGGCGATATCATCTTGGATGCCTATGTTTTTTGCAATGTGCAGGGGGTCACCATGAAGGACGCCACGCTGTCGGCCTTTTGTGACGGCGAGGAGAATTATGCCGGCGGCTCCTTGGCCATTGCCCGCCATTTAGCGAATTTTTCCCCCAACGTTGCGTTACTCTCCATGGTGGGGACGGAATACGGTATACAGGATTTTATCGAAGAAAAAATGACCGGCGTTCGTTTGGAACTCTTGCGGGATGAAAACTTTGTGACGCCGGTGAAGCGCCGCTATCTCAAGCAGAATCCTGTCCGACAGGAATATACAAAGCTTTTTTCCGTGAATTATCTCTTAAAGCGCGGGCAGCGCAAGCGGTTTGACTACTCTCTTTTCCATCAAAAGCTGCGGGATATGGCGGGGGACTATGATTTGGTCGTCGTGTGCGACTATGGCCATGGTCTTTTGGATGACGAAGCGATCCGCATTTTAGAGAAACAAGCGAAATTTTTGGCGGTCAACTGCCAGACGAACAGTGCGAATTACGGAACGAATTTGATTACAAAGTATCGGCGGGCGGATTGTTT
>CAJPUA010000117.1 GCA_905373705.1 uncultured Schwartzia sp.
TTCTTTAATCGCCTGACAAAGCGCCAGATCTGGCCGAACGCCCTCTATCTCGCCTTCTTCGTAGTAATAGCTCACCAGCTCTTCCACCGAACAATTGAGCTGCGGCGTAGGATTCGTCGCTTTAATATAGCGCACAAGCTGTCCTTCGCTAAGCTCCGGCTCCCCAAGGATCTTCACTTGGTCGTAAGCAGAAAAATCGTCGCCGCCTCCATTTCTCAATTCCTCCGCCACCGCCTGTCGTATCTCCGGCAAAAGAACATAGAGGTGGTAGCCCGGGCAGGCGGTATCGTAGTTTACATCGCGATGCCCGGTAATGGTTCGCTCATCCGGCGTCAGGTGATAATGACGGCAAAGAAACGTCAGCAGATTGACGAGGGCGTCGATCTGCTCGCCGGTCGGCGTTTCAATATCGAAATTCCCCGACAGATTGATCCCCACGGTGTGAAAATTCGCCCGGTAAGCATGGTCGCCAATGGGCGACCCCGCTCGATAGTTCCGTCCTGCCGGATAACGTAATGATAACCGATCCCCTGCCAGCCGTTGCCGAGATGCGCCTGATGAATACGCGACGAAGAAACATCGCCGTCCGGTATCCCCACATGATGAATGACGATTCCGTCCGTCCACGGACGCACCAAAAGCGGACCATAAAAAAAGAAATTCGTTTCGACAACGCCCAGTCCTTCGTCCGGCGTCTTGTCCCGCACCGGGTCGTAGACCGAATAGCCGCCGCCGAAATCGACATACGGCGGAAACGGCGGCTTATCCTTCTCCGCCTGCCGCGGGATATGCGCCGCCGCGCCATGAGGACGCGCCTGCGCCGTTTCCCAAAATGCCGGAGAAAAGCATAACGCAGCCAAAAGCGCCGCAAAAATTTTTCTCTTCTTCATAGTCAACCTTTCTTCACGAAAGTAAAACGCCGTCGGCCATACCGCCGACGGCAGAACATGACAGCCTCATTTAAAGAGCTGGCTGACCGAACGATGCGACTGGATACGGATAATGACGTCACCGATCGTATCCGCCAGCGAGCGGACGATGATTTTCTCGGAGTGCTTCTCGGGTGTCAGAGGAATCGTGTCGGTGACAATCAGTTTTTCAATGGCCGAATCGTTAATCCGCTCCACCGCCGGGTCGCTCAAAATGGCATGGGAGCAACATGCGTAGACAGAGCGCGCCCCCATCCGCCGCAAGGCTTTAGCGCCTTCGCAGAGGGATCCCGCCGTGTCGACGATGTCGTCGATCATAATGCAGTCTTTGTCTTTTATATCGCCGATGATGTTCATGACCTCCGCTTTCCCCGGCTCGGGGCGACGTTTTTCAATGATGGCGATGGCCGTCTGCAAGCGGTCGGCTAACGACCGGGCGCGGGTCACACCGCCCAGATCGGGCGACACGACGATAGGATCGTCAAGTCTGTTCTCGTCGAAATACTCCGCCAATATCGGCGCCGCCGCCAGATGATCCACAGGTATATCAAAAAAGCCCTGAATTTGCCCGGCATGAAGATCAACGGTGACCACGCGATCGACCCCGGCTTTTTCCATCAGATTAGCCACCAGTTTGGCCGAGATCGGCTCGCGCCCCCGCGTCTTACGATCCTGCCGGGCGTAAGCGTAATACGGAACAACCGCCGTAATGCTGTTGGCTGAAGCCCGGCGACAGGCGTCCACCATAATGAGGAGTTCCATCAGATTGTCATTCACCGGCTGTGAAGTCGGCTGAATAATAAAGATATCGCGCCCCCGGACGCTTTCCCCGATCATGATCTGCGTCTCACCGTTATTAAAGTGGCTGACCAGCGCGTCACACAGACGCACCCCGATATGGTTTGCGATATCGCCCGCCAGTCTTGGATTGGCGCTCCCCGATAAGACACAAAGATCCTTCATATCTGCCATCATCAAACCCCTCCATCGCTTTTCCTCATAAGAAAGGGCACGGTCCGGCGCGGCCTCGCCCTTTTCACGGCACAAGAAGAACTTCTCATTCCTTTCTCATTATAAAACGAACCGTCCAATTCTTCCAGCCCATTTGACAATTTCTTTACGTTCTTTTCTCCGCCCAATGGGGGATATTTTTCTGCGGGGCGCGGGCCACCGCCAAATCGCCGGGCGGGATGTTTTTGGTGATCGTGGAGCCCGCCGCCACATAAGCGCCGTCGCCCACCGTCACCGGAGCGACCAGATTCGTATTGCAGCCAACGAAAGCGCCGTTTCCAACTGTCGTGCGGTGCTTTTCCTTCCCGTCGTAATTGACGGTGATCGTCCCGCAGCCCATGTTGACCCCCGAGCCCATGTCGCAGTCGCCGATATACTGGAGATGCGGCAGTTTCGAACCTTCGCCGATGACCGAGTTTTTAACTTCGACGAAATTTCCCACCTTTACCTGCGCCGCCAGCTTCGTCTGCGGGCGCAGATGAACGTAAGGGCCGATAATCACGCCGTCGCCGATCTCGCACTCATGCGCGTAGACGAACTGCGCCGTCACTTCATTACCGATTTTCGTATCGCTGAACCGGCTCGACGGGCCTAAAACGCAGGCCGCGCCAACGGACGAAGCGCCCTCGATCCAAGTGAAGGGGTAAATGACGGTATCGCGCCCGACGGCAACATCGGCGTCGATAAAAGTAGTGTCCGGATCCATCAGAGTAACGCCGCTCTCCATCAGCGCCAGATTCTTGCGCCGCCGCAAGATCTTCTCCGCTGCCGACAGTTGGACGCGCGAATTGACGCCCAGCGTTTCCTCGTAGTCCTCCGCCGCCACCGCCCAGATCTTTTCCCCCTTTTCCCGCAGAATAGAGAGAACATCCGGCAGATAATACTCGCCCTGCGCGTTGTCGCAATTCACCTCGGCTAAAGCGGAAAAGAGCGCGTCCGCCGCAAAGCAGTAAATGCCGGAATTGACCTCCTGCACTTTTCTCTCCTCGTCCGTCGCGTCCTTATCTTCGACGATCTTTTCCACGGCGCCCGTCGCCGACCGGATAACCCGTCCGTACCCCGTCGCGTCCGGCATGATAGCGGTCAATACCGTCGCTTTAGCCCTCGCCTTCTTATGCGCTTCATAAAGCCGCGACAACAGCGCCCCCGTCAAAAGCGGCGTATCGCCGCACAGCACCATGACTGTGCCGTGCTCCGCCTTTAAGAGCGGCTCCGCCATGCGCACCGCGTGGCCGGTGCCAAGCTGTTCCGCCTGCACGACGATCTCCACTTTGCCCCGAAGCGCTGAGCGTACGAGCTCCGCGCCGAACCCGACGACCACGATATTGCGACGCGCCCCGGCAAGGCGCGCGGCGTCGATAACATGCTGTACCATCGGCTTTCCGGCGGCTTGATGGAGCACCTTCGGCAGAACGGACTTCATCCTGGTTCCCTTCCCTGCTGCCAAAATGACGGTAACCAAATCTGACATTCCTTTTCCTCCCAAAATCGAAACTTATTCCTTCGCTTCACCCGTTTTTTTCTGCGTGGCTTCCATACTGGCCAAAAGCGTCTGCTCGGATTTTTCCATGTGATGCTCCGCCGCCTTGCGCGCCGCCTTCACATCGCCCTGAGCGATCGCTTCCACGATAATCCGGTGTTCCTCCAACGTCGCTTTAAGCCGACCAGGGTACGACATCGACGTTGTACGAAAACGCGTGAGTTGCTCGCGAAGATTCGATATAATCCCCACCAGCCGCTGATTGCGGCTGGCCTGATAAAGAAGGTCGTGAAACTCGGTATCCGTCTTAACGATTTTATCCATGTCGCCGCTCTCGATATGCGCGCCGATCTCGACCAGCAGGCGCTGCAGGCGCTCTAACTCCTCGTCGGTGATCCGTTCCGCCGCCAGACCGCTCGACAGCGATTCCAGCGATGTCCGTATCTCAAAGACCTCGTTGATGTCGCGAATGGAAATATTCGCCACATACGTTCCCCGGCGCGGCATCATGATGACGCAGCCTTCCAATTCCAGGCGGCGTATCGCCTCGCGCACCGGTGTCCGGCTGACGCCCAGCTCCTCCGCCAGCTGAATCTCCATCAGCCGTTCCCCCGGCTTCAAGACCCCGCTTCGGATTGCTTCCCGCAAGGTTTCACACACGACATCCCGCAGCGGCTGATAGCTGTCCAGTCGAATCGGGGCTAATTTCTTTTTCATACATTTCCCTCGCTTAATTTAATTCGTCCCCTCCAGAGGAACAACAAAGACCTCCGCTTCCGAATGAGTGCCGCGGATAGCTTCGGCGGCCCGTTCCGCTTCCCTTTCTGTTTTCGCCAGCGCGTATACGGTGGGACCGCTGCCGGTCATGAGGCTGTTCAGCGCCCCATTCTCCCGCAGGATACGCTTATATTCCCCAATGACGGGATGCGCTTTTTGCGTCACTCTTTCCAGGTCATTGCTTAAGCCCGCGGCGATCCGCTCAAGATCGCCGCTTTTCACCGCGTCGATCATCGCCGCGGTTCGCGGGGCGCTCGGCGGCTTTTCCCGGTCAAAGGCGTCATACGCCCACGCCGTCGAAACCGCCACCGGCGGTTTCGCCAAGACCGCCCATGCCTCCGTAACGGGTGGCAGCAAAGTAAGGATCTCCCCCCGCCCCGCGGCCGCCATCGTCCCGCCGTAGACACAGAACGGGACATCAGAGCCAAGCCGCGCGCCCAGCGCGGCCAAATCATCCGCCGTCGCTCCTACGGCAAAAAGTGCGTTCAGCCCTCGCAAAACCCCGG
>CAJPUA010000118.1 GCA_905373705.1 uncultured Schwartzia sp.
TGTCTGATTCGTGCGCCGTGCGCTTCCAGTGTACACGGCGCAGGTGACGGGAAATGCCCGGCGCGGGGAGGAAACGAGAGACAGACAGTTTCCCCCGACCGGCAAGCGTCCCCCGGGGCGGGCTGCCGCCCCGGATCATGAGGTTCGCGCGCTTTGTATTTCCCTTTTGTAAGGAGGATTTGAATGATTGACTCACGCAAACTGGAAAAGCCTTTCTGGGCGAGCAAACGCCTTCTATGTTTCTTGCTGACGGCGGTGATGATCCTGACCGCCGGGTTTATCAGCGTCAAGCGGATCACGATTACCGCCGACGGACATTCCCAGGCCATCACGACGACCGCGACCCGGGTCGACCGTATTCTTCACGAAGCCGGGATCCATCTCGACGACAAGGACGAGTTCCGTCTCTCTACCCCGAAGCTCATGGACCAAACGGAAATTCAGGTCTATCGCGCCGTCCTCGTCACATTATTTGTAGACGGCGAAGAGCGCCCGCTGAAGACTGCCAAGCAAACGGTGGGCGATCTTGTTAAAGACCTCGGATACTCGCCGGAGGTTTATCAGATTTTACCGGGCGCCGACACCCCCGTCACGAAGGGGATGGAAATCCGCCTGCGCAGGCACTCCGAGGCGGCGAAGGAAGCGGAAGAATCTCGTAAAGAAGCGGCGCGGCGCGCATCTCTCGGTTCGCAGGTCATTGAGACTGCGGAAGGCCCCCTCGCTTACGCTTATGTTCTGGAAATGGAAGCCAGCGCCTACCTTCCCTCGGACGGCGGCGGCGCGGGGCTTACCGCCAGCGGCATTCCCGCCGGTCACGGCATCGTCGCCGTCGACCCCGACATCATTCCGCTTGGGACTCAAGTCTATATTCCTGGGTACGGCGTCGCTATTGCGGCGGACACCGGCGGCATGATTGAGGGACATATGATCGATCTCTGCATGGAAGATTACGGCGCCGCCATCGAATTTGGACGACGCGATATCAACGTCTACATCCTGCAATAACAAGCTTTATCCCTTCCGCCCAGTTCGCAAAAAGAACCGGGCGGTTTTCTTTTTTCCGGTGATTTTTCCCCGGAAAAAAGACGGCGCCCCTTTTGCTTTGGGCATGGGGCTTCCGTACAATGTTTTTCTCTTTCTGTCTTTAGTATAATGGTAAACTAAGAATTCTATTTATCGCTGGTATAATGGTAAACCAAACATTATATTCACTACTTGTGTTTACCCATGGGAAAGAGAACACGCCAGGCGTCAGCGGCACAGAAAAAGGAGGTGAATTTATGGAAGCAGTTAAGGCAAAGGAGCTCGCCAAGGCCTTCGTCCGCGGATTTTACCTGCAAGGAAATCTTTATGGCCTCATCAACGCCGATACGACAGACCCTAATCTCATCGGCTTTGCCACCCAGTCGGCGCAATATGCCCGCGGACGAGAGGCCGTGCTCCATATCTTACAGCAAGAATACGCCCTCATTGCTCCTTGCCGGCTTTTCCGCGCCCGCTTCCATGTCCATCTCGCCCCCCGCGAATTTTCTGTCACCTGCCTCTTAGTGCTGCGGACGGCGCAAAGCTCTTCCATGATTCTGCACCGCCTGATCCTCATGTATCGCCTGGCGGATGAGGGAACGCCTGTCCTGCGCGGCATCCACCTGACGCGCAGCTATCATCACGAATCAACTTACCGTCTGGTCTGCTCGCGCATTCTCAGCACCATCGTCGCCCGTGATCGAGCAGCGATCCCCTCGACCGCGGAAGCGCTGGTTCCCATGTTTACCCAGTCAGCGTTTATCACTTACCGCATGACTGGCAATCGATTCCTCCTTACCGAGTATTCCGACGATCTCTGGCGCATGCTGGGCTACAGCTCGGAAGCGCACTTTAAGAAAGCCGTGGGCGTCAATCTTATGACGCTTCTGGACAAAGCGGAACGTAAGGCCGTTCAGACCTCCATCGCCCGCCAGCTTGAGCAGCGGGACGTCTATCAGGTTGAATACTCGATCCGCCACGCCGAAGGCCGCTTACTGCACATCATTGAATACGGCGGACATTCTCTTTTCCATGACGATAAAAACGTTTACCATGCTGTTCTCCTCGACATCACGCCGCTTCAGGAAGCCAGCGACGCTCTGATGTATCAGGTTTCTTATGATAGCCTTACCGGACTTTTCAACCAGTCCACTTTCTGCCAGCGCGTCCAGGAGCTGCTCGATGCCAATCTTGACGAGAGCTTTGAGCTGATGGCGCTTGATATTACCCGCTTCAAGATCATCAATGACCTTTTCGGCGAGGATACCGGGGACAGCATTCTCCGCTATCTGGCGGACTTTTTTAAGGAGACGCACTTGGCGAAAAGCGTGTTCGGCAGGCTCCATTCTGATATTTTCCTGCTTTTTTATCCCGCGGAGAAAAATAACCGGGAACGCTTTATCAAAACCCTTAAGGTTCTGGCCTCGAGCTTCACCCTCGGCTACCGGGTCACCGTCCGTTTCGGCGTTTACGCGATCGGCGATCAGCGCCGGCCGGAATCGCGCCTGCCGGTCACGACCATGATCGATCGTGCCGTTCTGGCTCTTTCCAAAGCGAAACGCAGCGGTCTCCTCGACTGCGCCGAATACAACGAAACCATGCGGCACAAAATCCTCACGGAGCAGTCGGTCGTCAACGAGATGAACGACGCGCTTGCGAACCGCGACTTCGTCATCTATCTCCAACCGAAGTACGACGCCTCAACCGAACGGATCGTCGGCGCCGAGGCCTTGGTGCGCTGGCTCCATCCCAAACAGGGCATGATCCCGCCCGGCGATTTCATCCCTATCTTTGAGCACAACGGCTTCATTTTTCAGCTCGATCAGTACATCTGGGAAGAGACCTGCCGCCTTCTGCGCCGCTGGCTGGATGAAGGCAAAAATCCGCCGCCGATCTCGGTAAACGTCTCCCGGGTCGATTTTTACAGCCCCCAACTGGTAGCGATTTTGAGCACGCTGGTGAAAAAATACAGCCTGCCGCCTTCCCTTCTGGAACTGGAGCTTACGGAAAGCGCTTACACCGAAAATCCCCAGCAGATCATCGCCGTGACGAAAAAATTGCAGAACGTAGGCTTTAAGATTCTCATGGACGATTTCGGCAGCGGCTACTCCTCCCTCAATATGCTCAAGGATCTCCCCGTCGACATCCTCAAAATCGATCTAAAATTTCTCGCGCAGGAGGGGACGACGGGACGCGGCGGAAATATTCTGAACTCCATCGTCCGCATGGCCAAATGGATGCACATGCCGGTCATCGTGGAAGGCGTCGAAACCCGCGATCAGGCCAACTTTCTGCGTGCGATCGGCTGCGAATATATCCAGGGCTACTATTTTTCCAAACCGATGCCCGTCGCCGATTACGAGGAACTCATGGCGCGCCTGGAGACGGATTCCGCGCCGGCGGGAACCACGTCCTCTCCCTGGCCGGACATTCGGGATTTCGACGAGCTCTTTGACCCCGGCGCGAAGCTGGACCACATCCTCAACGGCCTCGTTGGCGGCATCGCGCTCTATGAATTTGCCAACGGCCGGCTGGAAGGTTTGCGGGCCAATGAGAAGTTCTTCCGCCTGCTCCACAGCACGCCCAGCGATCTCATGAATAACAGCCGCCACGTTCTGGACTTCATCGTGGACGAGGATCGCCCGCGCCTTTTAGATGCCATCGAGCACGCCCGAAAATACCGCCGGAGCACCGAGTGTATCGTCCGCCGTCGTATCCTTGACGGTCAGACGCTGTGGCTGCGGGCGCGATGCAGCATTATTCTCGACAGCAAAGAGCGGGTCCTTCTCTTTATCTCCTGGGACGACGTTTCCGAACAGTATGCGCTGCCGATTGAGCTGCACCAGCTCATCGACACAATCCCCTGCGGCTTTATGATCGGCGAAATGGAAAACGACACGGTTACCGTTTCCTTCATCAACCGTCGTCTCTGCGAGATGTACGATCTGTCGCCGGACGCTGTCCTCAAGCGCCGCGTTCCTTCCCTTGACGATCTTATCGGGAAAGAACTCAGCGATCTCTTTCTGCCGCATATCCACGCCGCGGCCGGACACAGCGGCCCTTACACTGTCGAATATCCACGCCGGGGAAAAGACGACACGCTACGACGCTTCCGCGCCGTCCTCCAGGCTGTCCGGCGTCAAGACGGCAGCCTTACAATCTACGCCACCGTCTATGACATCACCCGCGCGCCTTCGGATCCCACCGCGCGGAAAGTAACCGATCCCCCGCGCGATTGAAGGAACTTCCCGAGCAAAATACCGGAGGGAAAATTTTCCGTCCGGTATTTTTTATGCGGCAAAAAATCAGCAGCGGACAAATCTCCACTCGTCCGGCTCTTTTCGGCTTGTATTTTTTCCCGCGCCATGCTATACTCTCGTTGTCAACTAATATTTAAGTCTGGTTAACAACAAGGGGAGGGGACCACATTGTCCGAAAAAGTTCATGATCTTACGGAGGTCGCGCTCTTAGCGGCGCTCATTACCATCACTGGCGCGATAAAACTGCCGAGCCTTCTGCCGGGCATGGAGTTTCAGCTTTCGGCCCCGCTGGCGGTAGCGATCTGCGTCGTGTTCGGCTTCAAAAAGTACATTTTGGCGGGGCTTCTTTCCAGCATGGCGGGTCTTATCCTCGGCACGCACAATCTTTTTAACGTCGCCATCGCCATGCAGTTT
>CAJPUA010000119.1 GCA_905373705.1 uncultured Schwartzia sp.
TGAAATTATAATAATCGCCGGACTTAGAAGCCCAGTACGTCTGCGGCTTTGCTTTCGACCCGGCAAAGACGAGCCGGTCCTCAAAGAAACCGACGCAGCCGGGATATCCCTTGACGTCGTTCCACGGATAGAGAGAAAAGTCATTCGTGCCCTCTTTGCTCCCCAGCTTCTTCGTGATGATCGCTTTGGCTTTTTTAGGGTCTTCATAGACAATCACCCGCGCCACGCCGTAATAATCCTGACTGAACGTCTGAATGGTAACGTATCCGGCCTGGTTTCCGTTTTCGCCCGACCAGACGGCGTTGCTGTAATCCTTTGCCACCACGCGATACGTCAGGATCTGATCGTTTTCGTTGGTAAACTTCATTGTGTAGTTCTGCGTATGATTGCCGTTCTGCGATTGCAGGGTAACCCATCCGCCGGTGCCCGGTTCATATCGCTGCACGATAACCGTCCCCGTCCAGAACCCGAACGTCTCCACATACACGGTTCCATGAGGCACGCAATCCACCTGGAGCGGCGACGTCTCGATCGTGGCCGGCGTCGTAGGAATTCCATCTATTGTCCCGGTAAACACGCCGCTGACGGTGCCGTAAAAATCATTATAATAATGTACGTCGGCAGACTCCAGCGTCCCCTCGATCATGCGCGTGACAGCGTTATACGTCCCGCTGAACGTTCCGTTAATATCCCCGTTAGAAAAACTATCCCGAACATAGCGCGGCTCTTCTATCGCCTCCGGGTCGACGCCCGTCGCTTGCCCGTCGATCGTGCCGCTTAGCTTTCCGCTAATATGGGCGTTTTTGGCAACGTACTGCGTCGGCGTCTGCTCCGGCGTCGTATTCGCTCCCGGAATGCCGACCTTTTGCTCCCCTGACAGCGTATGCCCCAACCGGATGTTCTGTCCCACCATATCGGCATTGAAACAGTCTCCCGTCGCCGTAAGCGTGACCTCGCCCACGACGTCGCTCGGCGTGATCCGGAGCGAATCGTCGACGTTTGGGTCCCCGAACGGCCCGCCCGTAATCTCCATTTTTACCAGCCGCCAATCCGTCTGACTGTAGCGTGTGAGCGTCATCGGAGGATGATTCGGCTGCGCTAAAAATAAAACGTCGGCGGACTGCACATACTTCATCGTCGCCAAGTCCGCCTCTTTGTACGGCGACGACACGACAACCGGGCGGCCTTTTTCGTCCGTGACAATGCCGCCGTTCGTGTAAATACGTATCGCGCCCGCCGTAAACTCTAAAACATAATTCTGTTCCGTGGAATAAGAAAACGGGATGAGCCGCGCCTTTTGCTTGCCGTGCGTCGGCGCGACGTAGCGAAAGCCGGGACGTCTCGACGCTCCGCCGTAGCGCAGGACGTAGGCGTTTTGGAGCTTCGCCGCCCCGATATCGTATTTTTGCAAGTCAGTCCGTCCGTAAAGTGCCGGCGTAAGTTCTCCGCCCGCAAAGGACGGTTTAAGCGGAAACAGTCCCATCGTTTTATACCTCCTCGAAGCGCGCCCGGATGAAAGCGTCGGGCGCCTCTTCTTTCGTGTTCTGCTCGTCCTCGTTGTTCGCCACGGCGTCAAGGAACAAGGTTTGATATTGCTGCTCCGCCATCTGCACGTTCTGCGCGCTGCCCGTCAGCTTGAACGCCACATCCGCCGCCAGCTTCCATGAAAGCGCCTCGACGAATTGGTCGTCCATCAGGCTGCAGTCCGTAACGTCCGCCGTATATTCGCAGATTGCTCCGGGAACGTCGGTATAGAGTATCCGTCCGCTGTCGTCGCCGGCGATACGATACGACGTGTAAGACGGCGAATTATCGTATTTCTCGTTATAAATCCGCCGGATCGTTACGCAGTCCGCCGGATAGCGATAGGCGTATTCATAGTCCGGAGGATGTTCAGAAAGCATGGCCAACGTGACCCGCCGCGTCGACCACGTCCACGGATACCTCCGGAGCACGACCCGCCGGGCGTGGTCGTAGAACTGCGCGCAGGCTCTTTCCTGCTCGCTGGCTTCCGTCAGCGACTCGATATTCTCTATCCCGATCCGCGAAAGCGCCATATTGCAAATCTCGATCTTATCCATTGACTGCCACCGCCGTTTCCTGTATAATAGCGTTTAGAAGAAATGGGCCCGGTGCATAGCGCGCCGGGCTTCTTTTTTTATTTCTTTTTGCCTCGTTTACCGGGCGCGGGGGCGGCCTCCGACTGCGGAACCGGCTCCGGTTCAGGAGTGGTTTCCGCCTCCGGCTCGGGTACCGGCTCCGCCGCTTTGAAATGCTCCGGAGGCTCTACGCCGGGGGTAAGGTCGACGACTTCGCCCCGGTCATACAGCCTGCCGTTCCAGTAGCAACGCGTCGCGACAAGGTACCTCATTTACATACCCACCGACACGCCGTTTACAAGGCAGGCGTAAAGCTTGCCGCCCGCGGGCGTCGTTCCTTTCACTTCCAGCCGGACATAGCGATTCCCCGTCTTAATCGGCGCAAAGAACTGCGCCAGAGTCGCCGCATGGGCCTTCTGGTCAATGCTCTTCGGGACAGTGATCGTCACCTCGTCGACCGGCGACGTAAAGGCTTTCGTGTCCGACGATTGAAGCGTAATCGTATCCACCGTGCCGCTCGTCACCGGATTCGAGAGCTTCACGTCGATGTAGAGCGGGTGAACCCAGCCGCCCGTGGTGCCCAGGTCGAGAACCGTGCTGTCCACCTTCGCCCCGACGGCGGTGTCGTTAAAGAAAATCAATTCGTTGTCTACGTACATATCATTTTCTCCTTTCTCTTACTGAATTTGGCTTTCCGTGTTCAGGATCGCGTCGCAGCGCAGAATCGGCACGCCCCAGAAATGCGTGATCTTCTTGCCGCCGAACTCGTCGATCGTCAGCCGGACGTTCGTCTTTTTCGCCGCCGCGATGTCGAAATACGTCTGCAGCTGCCGATTAGCGAAGATCGCCATCGTGCCCTTATCGGGATTCTCGATCTGATTGTACGCACGGATCATGTGCTCGACGAACGCGTCCGTATCCGTTCCCGTCAGCTTCTTCGTGTCGATATTCGCCACGCGCACGACGTACCGGGGATCGCGCACGGCAAGACCCATATCCCAGTTGTACTGAGATTCAAACCCGTAATACTTCGCGCCGTCAGCGTCCGTCAGCGCCACGCGGCCGTTGTCGCGATACTTAAAGCCGGCGCTGGTGCCGTCCGGGAAAATCCCGTATACCGTGTCCGCAGACAGGCAGACGACCCAGAGCGACGTCAGGTTATTGCCTGTGCCCCCGGCGTCGATAATCTGATCCGCCCAGAGCTTGTCCTGCTTCTTGCTGTAGTAGTAAGCGGAAAGCCCGGTAAAGCCTGCCGGATTAACCTTCTCGTCGCCGTAGAAGAGAGTCGTCGCCATCTTCTGATTCATCGATTCCTGAAACGCCGCGTTTTCAGACATGCGCCACGCATTGCTGTTCCCGTTGATCTGCATGAGGCGCTCGTCGATCTGCGCCAGAGCCTCCATGCCGCCGCAGGTGAAGCTGACGGTCTTGGACTTGGACTTCGCCGGCTTCGTCCCTTTGTTAATAAGACGCCACGCCACGTCCGGGAGCTCCGCCCGCATGAGAGCCACCTCTCGCGTTTTCTCGTTGCACTGCTTAAACGGCAGCACGTCGAGAATACGGTTCGTCTTGCTCTGCAGCTCGATTACCTTCTGCATAGCAAGCTGGTTCTGCGCGCCCATCCGGGCCGCCCAGTCCTGCAAGGTTACACAATCGCTCATCTTTTTTACCTCCGTTTGAATAAAAATTTATGCTTCATACTTGCTGTTAGAGAACAGTAAGTCCGCCGCCGTTTTTCCCGTCGCCGCCGGTTTCCCGTCCGGCGCGGTATCTTCCATCATCAATTTGCCGATCGTCTGCAAGAACCGCTGTACGTCCGGGTTAAACGCAACGCCGCTCTCGACAAGCGCCTGCATGACCTTGCCGCCCCCGAACGTGTCCACGGCCAGCTTGGCCGCCCGCATGTTCTCCGGCGTGCTGAGCCCCTGCTCCGCGCACTCCTTCGCCCACTGATTTTTCATAGCTTCCGCTTCGCGCTGAAAGCCCATCATCAAATCCGCGTGCATTTTTACGAGGCTGTCCGCCTGCGCCTGCGTCAGCTTGGCTTCATGCGCGATTTCCGTGAACTGCTTCGTCAGCTCCGGCGTAATCGTCAGCCCTTCCGGGAGCGTGAATTTATACTCCTTCGGTACCTCCGGCGGCACTGCGCTCGCCTGCTGCGCCTCCTTCGGGAACCCGAACGGGTTATCTCCTCCGCCCTGCGCCTCGGGGGTCGTCGCCGCCTCCGGCGGGGCTCCTTCCGGCGGCGTGCTTGCCTCCTGCCCTGCGTCATCTGCCATTAATCCTCATCCTCCTCTTCGCGCCGCTGTTCTTCGCGCCGCATAAGATACAAAAGCGACAACCCGTCTTGATTCTCATCTGCTGACCGAATCGCTCGAATCATCATCAGAAGAGCCTCGCCGACAGACCGCCGCCCGCATACGAAACTGTTTTGAATTAAATTGTCGCTTGTGCTGTAATCACCGACGCCGCAAAACGTCAGCAATTCCGCCATGAACTGTCTTCCGTCTTCCCGGCGCATGAGGTTCTCCAACCCGGCTAATTCAATCAATCGCACCACCCCTCTCAATGAAAAAACCACTCGTTATTGAGT
>CAJPUA010000120.1 GCA_905373705.1 uncultured Schwartzia sp.
CTAAAAATCTGTCTTACCTTCACAAAAACTCCTCCTCATCTTTCTCCGTCCAACAAAAATGCTCGAAAAGCCACGTTGCCAAATTTCATGCCCCGTTCCGTCAAGCGAACGCTGTCCGCCGCTTCCTCCAGCAGTCCCTTCGCTCGCAAATCCTGAAGTGTCGCATGATAAACGCTGTCGAGAGAGCAGCCGAACTTCGCGGCGAATTTCGCGCGGCTCAGCCCCCGTGCCGTCCGAAGAGCCAGAAAACAGAACTCCTCCATCTGGTTTTTTCGCGTCGCCGGCTCTTCTTCTCGAGCGGGAAAGCGGCCGCTTTGAACAGCGTCGATATAGGCGGCGATGTCCGGCTCATTCACCATGCGCCGCCCGTCCCAATACGAGTGCGCCGCCGCCCCAAAGCCCGCGTAAGGCACGTCGGTCCAATAGGAAAGATTATGGCGGCTCATGAACCCGGGCCGAGCGAAGTTCGCGATCTCATAGCGCGCAAAACCGTAACGGGGCAAAATGCGCGTCAGGTAATCGTACATCGCCTCGGTGTCTTCCTCCGCAGGGAGCCGCAGCGTCCCTGCCGCTTCTTCCGCCGCGAAAGGCGTTCCCTCCTCCACCGTCAAACCGTATACGGAAATATGCGTAGGCGCTAAATCGATGGCCGTCTCCACACTGCGCCGCACATCCTCTATAGTCTGGCCCGGCAGACCGTACATCAGATCGAGGCTCACATCCGTAAATCCCGCCGCCCGCGCCCAGCGCACCGTATCTCGGATCGCCTGCGCCGTATGAATGCGCCCAATCCGCGCTAAAAGACGATCCTCAAAACTCTGGGCCCCCACGGACAGGCGTGTCACCCCTAACGTATGAAGCGCTGTGAGAGTTTCCAAATCCACCGTGCCGGGATTGACCTCGACAGTCACTTCCGCCTCCGGCGAAAATGGCAATACCGCCTTCAGCGTCAAAAGGATGCGTGACAGCAAAGAAATCGGGAGCGCCGTCGGCGTTCCTCCGCCGATGTAGGCCGTCGCCCCCGGACCATAGGCCGCAATCTCCGGCCCTCTTGCCCGTATTTCCCGGCAAAGAGCCGCCGTGTAGTCCGCCATCGCCGCTTTCGTCCCCACCTGCGACGGAAAATCGCAGTAGGCGCATTTCTTTCGGCAGAACGGAATATGGAGATAAACGCCGTAACGCATCAGTGCAGCTTCAGGACGGCCATAAACGCCTCCTGCGGCACTTCGACGCTCCCCACCGCTTTCATGCGCTTTTTGCCTTCCTTCTGCTTTTCGAGGAGCTTTCGCTTGCGGGAAATATCGCCGCCGTAGCACTTAGCGAGAACGTCCTTACGGAACGCCCGCACGTTTTCCCGAGCGACAATTTTGCTGCCTACCGCGGCCTGAATGGGAATCTCAAACATCTGCTTTGGGATGATTTCCCGCAGCTTCGCTGCCAAGAGCCGCCCCCGATAGGCCGCCTGCTCGGCAAACACGATTGTGGAAAGCGCGTCTACCGGTTCGCCGTTTAACAGGATATCAAGCTTCACCAATTTTGCCGCCTGGTACCCGGCCAATTCATAATCCAAGGAAGCGTAGCCACGGGTCTGCGATTTTAATTGATCGAAATAATCGTAAATAATCTCAGAGAGCGGAATGTGATAGATCAGCATGACCCGGTTTACATCGAGATAATCCATGCTCTTGTATTCGCCGCGCTTATCCTGCGATACCTGCATAACCGCGCCGACGTAATCATTCGGCACAATGATCGTCGCCTTGACATACGGCTCTTCTAAATGGTCGATCTTCTGGGGCGGCGGTAACTTCGCCGGATTATCCACGGCAATCATGGTGCCATCCGTCTGATAGACGTGATAGATGACGCTGGGAGCTGTGGTAATGAGCTGTAAATGATACTCACGCTCCAACCGCTCCTGCACCACGTCCATGTGCAGAAGCCCCAAAAATCCGCAGCGGTAGCCGAATCCCAGCGCGATGGAGGTCTCCGGCTCAAAGACCAGCGCCGCGTCATTGAGCTGCAATTTCTCCAACGCGTCCTTGAGGCTGTCGTAATCCGCACTATCCACGGGATAAAGGCCGCAGTATACCATTGGCGTCACTCCACGGTATCCAGGCAGCGGCTCAGTCGCCGGGGACGCCGCCGTCGTGACCGTATCGCCGACGCGCACGTCCCGCACATTCTTGAGACTTCCCGCCACGAAACCTACGTCCCCGGGCCCCAGCATCGACACTTCGGTGGGCGCCGGGCGAAAGCAGCCGACATCCGTGACCTCGAACACTTTCCCCGTCGCCATCATCTTGAGAGCCATACCTTTTCTGATCTCACCGTCCATCAGGCGAATATGCGCGATGACGCCCTTATAGGAATCAAAATAAGAATCGAAAATGAGCGCCCGCAGCGGCGCCTTCACGTCGCCTTTCGGCGGCGGAATACGCGCTACAATCGCTTCCAATATCTCGTCTATTCCCAGCCCCGTTTTGGCCGACGCCAGCACCGCGTCAGAGGCGTCAAGGCCGATAACATCCTCGATTTCCTTTTTCACCTTATCGGGATCGGCGCTGGGCAGATCGATCTTATTGATAACCGGAATAATCTCCAGATCGTGCTCCAGCGCCATGTAGACGTTCGCCAGCGTCTGCGCTTCGACGCCCTGCGTCGCATCGACGACCAAAAGCGCTCCCTCGCAAGCCGCCAAGCTCCGGGATACCTCGTAGGTAAAATCGACATGCCCCGGCGTATCGATAAGATTGAGCTCGTAAACCTCGCCGTCTTTCGCCGTATATTGGAGGCGCACGGTCTGCGCTTTGATGGTAATCCCGCGCTCTCGCTCCAGCTCCATGGAGTCCAGCACTTGCGCCTCCATCTCCCGGGCCGCGATGGCCCCCGTTCTCTCGATAAGACGGTCGGCCAGCGTCGATTTACCGTGATCAATATGGGCGATAATAGAAAAATTGCGTATATTCTTCTGCTGCATGTAATCCGTATTCCCCTTCTGATCGGCAGTACAAGTATTTATACTGCCCCTGTTCACTTAGCACAGGCGACGCTTCGCTTGCCTTTGCTGAGTGTTCATATTATATCATTATCGCCCGCTCTCCGGCAAGAACACGGCGTTTCAACGAATTATAATTTTATTCCCGCCGTTTTCTCAATTTTCCCTCTGAATTTCCACCTGCAGCTCTCGATACGCTGTCTGCGCTTTATCCCACGAACCGATATGCAGCGAATAATTGATCAGCGCTTCCTTAAAGCGGCTCAGCCGATACTTAATGTCTACGCTCCGCAGCTCGCCGTAAATCGCCAGCGCGATCTCTTCCATTTCAACCGTCAGCGCGATATAGGAACGAACCTCTTTTGGTCCTTCCGCCGTCTCCATTACCGTCGCCAGTTTTCCTATCGTCTGCCGCAGATATGCCTTTAACTGCTCAATTTCCCACTCAGCAGTCGCCTCCCGCGCCCGTTTCGCGCCCTCCGGCGTCACAGCCGCCGAATAGAGGCACAGCGCTCCCTCGACAGGAAATACATCCCCACCGCCCAGCGTATCACGGAAAAACGCCGCCCACTCCGCCCGCGGGCTGATCACGAGCAAGCGGCCGGCGGCACGCAGACAAGCGATAACTTTCGGCCATGCCTCTATCGGCAAGGCGCGTCCGCCCATGGTATCGTCCACAATCGCGACGTCAAAAGACTGCGCCGGCAAAAGCAAATCTTCATACGCCATCTGCCAGCTTGCCGTATTCTCTTCGGCAGTGCTGCCTGCCCCCGGTTCAGTTACGCAAAAGAGGCGGTTAGCGGCGTGAAAGGCGCTCATATTCTCCCGTAAGACACGTGCCGGCGTACTCTCCGCGCTCATCCCAACGCATAGGAACCGATAAGGACGATATTTAGCGAGCATCTCCTTCAGCGCCAACAGGATTGCCGCTTGGCGAGCCGTGCCTTCGGGGCCGCTCCCCAAAGCGGACAGACTTTGATAAAGCCTTACCGTAAACGAATCCTCCAAACGGCACGTGCCCTGCTCATCGATCATGCCCAAAAGCCCAACGGCGCTGTGATTGACGAAGATGTCCGCGACGTCCCAAAGGAACGCGCGCCCTCCATCTTCCCCCTCCAGCACCCAGTGATTTCCTTCGATCGTCACTCGACTCATCCGCGGCCGTCTCCTTCCCATAAGAGATAATACAGCCTTTGGATAATCTTCGTAAAGTCAAATGTCTCCCGGCCGTACCGCACCGCTCGCTCGCCGCCGCGCCGAATCCGTGACGAATCGCCAAGCAGCCGTAAGAGCAGCGCCGTGAGCGCCGCTTCATCGTCGATGGGAAATATTTCACCGCAAGCGCCGTCATCCACCATATCCGCCGAAGCGTCGATGTCCGACGTTACGATATAGCAGCCGCCGAAAAGGGCTTCGGTTGCCACGTTCGGCGCGCCTTCCTTAAAGGAGGTAAGCGCGAATACTTTCGCCTTTCGGTATTCCTCAAACAGCGCCGCTTTATCCAAAATCTGACCGGAAAAGCTCACCCGCTCCGCCAGTGCAGGCCGCGTCGAGAAAAACGACCGCGCATAAGCTTCAAACTCCGGCGTCACCCCCCCCACGAAACGCAGCGTCCAAGAAGGAAATTCTGCGGCAAAAGAGGATCGGATCGTGACTGTAGGTCGGATTGGGAGCCCGGAGAAG
>CAJPUA010000121.1 GCA_905373705.1 uncultured Schwartzia sp.
GTTTTGGCAAAAGCCGGCGGCAGTGTGACGATAAACGCAACGGGGTCGGTTCAGATCAAAGGTGACGTGGAAAATCAAGGGACGGGGAACGTGAAGGTAGATTCCGCCCGGGCTGAGGTGCTGGGTGATATTCTAAATATCGGCGGCGGTAAGATGGAGATGACGGCGGAAAATCTCAAGATCGTCGGTAATATCAATAACGAAAGAAGCAGCGAACTAAAGCTTGAGGGTAAACAGGGCGGCAAGATCACCTTGGGAATTAAGGAAGCGCCGACGAACATCTCCAATGATGCAACTTCCCGCCTCGTCCTTGGCGGGAGAGACCGTACGACCGTCATATGGGGTGATACGGTCAACCGCAATCCGGATTCTTCTGCGGTGACAATTACGTTGGACGGTAAAGACTCCGTCTATTACGGAGCGATCGACCCTTCGGATCTCAACCTCCTGAACGGCGCTTCATGGCACGTGGGAACGAGCATGAATTCGGAGATCGGGACGCTCACAGGAACGAACGGCATGATTCACCAAGCCAAGGGCAACGACAAGACACTGACTATCGATAAGCTCTCCGGCACGGTCAACGTAAATTACGCCAGCGATTACCGGTCGGTAAACAAGACACTGACTATCGATCCGGCGGCGGGTAAAGTCACCCTCAAAGGCGTCGACGCTGCCAAGGAGAATACGATCACGATCCGCACCGACAATACGGATCTTCCCGCGACGGGATTAGGCGATAGAACCGCTTGGGAGAGCGCGCTTACCGCGTTGGCGAATAAGCTCGTTTACGCGACGCCCGGTGATATTTCCGCTGGCGAGGTACCGCATCTGAAAGCCTCTGCCATGATCAACGAGGGGATTTTAGCGCCGTGGGCGAAGGCGAAGATCGCCTTCGGCGCGGCGGGTAATCCTAACACTCTTGCGGAAGTGAGCTACAACGCAGGCAGGGTCGAAGTCGGCGCGTATGAAACGGGCATTATGAAGGGCGCCCGGGCGGCTATGACCTCGGCGGCGATGGTCTGGCGGGCGGAGACGAACGATCTTGACCGGCGCATGGGAGATCTGCGTTTCAGTACGGGATACGATTGGCAGGTCGGTTCGCGCTGGAAGATGGGCGTGGCGTTTAGCCATATGAACGGAAAATCGACCTATAACAACGGCGGAAGCGGCGACAACAGCGAAAACAACATCGCCCTTTACGGCGTTTGGCAGGGCGGCGGCGGAAGCCATGTCGATCTCATCGCCAAAGTGGGGCAGCTTGATAACGACTATACTGTTTATAACGACGATGGGCGGAAGATCGACGGCGATTACAAGACGATGGGATTTTCCCTCAGCGCCGAGTACGGGAAGAAATTTTCCCAGCCGGGCGGCTTTTACTTTGAACCGCAAGCTGAGCTTACATATAGCTATTTACAGGGCAAGGATTATGACGCGCGGAGCAATTATCCGGACGGTTCAGGCGGATATCGCAATCTGCGAGTTTCCCAATCAAGCTTTAACAGCCTTATTGGCCGGGCGGGGATCGCTTTGGGCTATGAGACGGCGACAAGCACGGTCTATGCGAAGCTCATGGTGAACCGGGATTTCAACGGCGCGTTTTCTGCTTCCTATGCGGCGGAAGGGATCGCTAAGAGTACGCGAGAGGAGTACGGCGACACCTGGCTGACCATGCAGCTGGGCGGCACGGTGAAGGTCGGAGATCGCTGCACGGTTTACGGCAATTTTGAAAAGAGCGTCAACGGTTCCATAAAGACCGACTGGCGCGTAGATGTTGGCGTGCGCTGGGCGTTTTGATAACGGCGCGGATCTGAACTTAAGAGCGGATACGTAGCAAGACGCTGCCGGGAGAAAAGCTGGCGGCGTCTTGTTGACTGCACAGAAATTTTCATTAGAAGGTGATTCGAGCGTTTGCGCATGCCGATGGAGCGGCTTTTTCAAAATCAAAGGGCAGGATATGGATTTTCTGCGAAAATATGCTATACTATTTTTATAGTAGCAGGGAAGCCATCGTTGGGAGGGTTTGATTTGGGAAAGAAGCTGAAAATACTGATCACGGACGATTCCAAGCTCCTGCGCAAAAAGCTGCGTCTGGAATTGGAAGGCCTGGGGTGCGAGGTCATAGAGGCCGAAAACGGCAAGGAAGCCGTCATGATGGACCTGCAAGAGAAACCGGACGGCGTCTTTTTAGATATCGTTATGCCTGAAGTAGGGGGGCTGGAGGCGCTGCAGGTCATTCGGGAGGTAAACCCGGATATTCCGGTGATCATGCTTTCGTCAGCGGGGACGCCGCAGAAGCTGATGGAAACGATGAAACTGGGCGCGTTGGATTTCATTCAAAAGCCGTATACGAGCGAGCAGATCAAAAAAGCCGTCGAGGAGATTCGGAAGAAGGCGGCGCGCGATGAGTGACCTGTATTTTGCGCAGTATCTTTTGAATACCGGCGAGGTTACGTCCGATGAGCTTCCCGGCTTGCTCGCGGCGAGCGTAAGCGCAGATCCGGAGTTGGCGCTTCTGGCGATGCACGAAGGACTGATCTCCGGCGAGCAGGTGGCGGAATTAGGCGCGGCTGGATACGACACATTTCCCCTGTATTGCACAGACGGAGATCCACGCAGCAACCGGCGATGAGGCGCTTCTTGCCATTGACGGGGATGCGAAAACGATCAAGGCGCTCACCGCAGATCTTGAAGAACATCATCCGCTCGGTCGGCTCTTCGACCTCGACGTACTCGCGGCAGACGGCACGAAACTCTCGCGCCCGCTCCCGCGCCGCTGCCTCCTCTGTGCGGAGCAGGCGCAGAACTGCGCGCGCAGCCGCCGCCACTCCGTTAGAGAGCTGACGGATGAAATCGAGCGTCTCCTCGCGGCATATCTATGAAAAAAGGCCTCACGGATTTTTTCCGTGAGGCCTTTTTATTGCCCTCAAGCCCAATATTTTAACCGAAATGAGCAATCTGTTCTCTCTCCTGACGCCAAAAACCGTCCCATTATTCTCCCTGCGGCAGCCGCCCCTGGATCGCCGCTTCAAGGTCGTCACGGGTTTCCTGCAAGTGCTGCAAAACCAAGTCGATCGCCGTCGTCGCCATCACGGGGTCAAAATGCTCCGCATCCGCCATCAGGCAGACGTCGAGAATAATATCGCCTTCCTCATTCCCGTAATATTTAAACACTTTGTAGCGGCGGTTCATGATATCCATATAGGCCGCCAGCACTTCTTGATTCGCCGCGGTACGAGCCCCCGCCGCCGCCCAAACCCGCAAAACAGCATAAAGGCTGTCGTCAAGGATCAGCACCATCGGCAGGAGCAGCGAATCTTTTATCTCAAGCTGTGAGCGGAACAGAACCGTATGGAAATCGTCATCCACCTCTTCAACGTGGAACATCTCCTCCGCCGCATCGCCTCCGGCATCGTTTTTGGCGTCTTCCTTCAGGCTTTGGACAAGCTCTTCAAAAAGCTGCGCTTTTTTGTTCATTATATCTCCCCCGTAATTCCTTGTTCGTATTCGCCCTAAGCGCGAAATTCAGGTCGCGCTCGCTAAGCGATTACACCGTGTAAACGCGAATCGAGCTCGTATTCCCCGGGACGCACTTGATCCCCGATGTAATGATCGTGACATCGCCGGGCTTTATGGCCCCGCACTTTTCCGCCGCCGCCGTCGCCATGTGCCGCATCTCGCTGGCGTCTTTCCAAAGCCGCGCCGCCGGAGCGGGCAGAACGCCCCAACGCAGATTCAGATGGCGCGCCACCTGCTCGTGAGGCGTAAAGGCGAAAATCGCCGCCTTGGGACGATACTTCGACACCATCTGCGTCGTGTACCCCGATTCCGTCGGCGTAATGATCGCCGCCGCCTCCAGCTCGTAGGCGAGCTGCACCGTCGCGTGAGCGATGGCCTCCGTCGTCGTATGATGCTCCAGCCCCTTGCCGACAAAGAGTTTTTTATAATGAAGCGAGCTCTCAATGCGCCGGGCGATACGATCCATCGTCTGCACCGCCTCCACCGGATAATCGCCGCTGGCCGTTTCTCCGGACAGCATGATGGCGTCCGTTCCGTCGAAGATAGCATTCGCCACATCCGACGCTTCCGCCCGCGTGGGACGCGGATTTGACGTCATAGATTCCAGCATTTGCGTCGCCACGATGACGGGCTTCCCCGCCGCGTTGCATTTGTCGATGATCTCTTTCTGCACCAGCGGCACTTCTTCCGCCGGGATCTCCACCCCGAGATCGCCGCGCGCCACCATGATCCCATCCGCCGCTTCGAGGATTGCGTCGAAATTCTTCACGCCTTCCAGATTCTCGATCTTCGGCAAAATCTCCATATGGCCGCCGTGCGCCTTGATGAGATCACGCAGCGCCGTCACGTCCTCCGGGCGCTGGATAAAGGACGCCGCCACAAAATCCATATCGTTCTCGATGCCAAAGATGATATCTTTTTCGTCCTGCTCCGAGATTGGCGGCAGTCCCAGCGCCACGCCCGGCGCCGCTACACGTTTCTTCGTGCTCATAGGACCGCTGTTTAAGATCGTCGTCACGATATCCTTACCGTCTATGCGCTCGACCCGCAGCGCCACCAGCCCGTCGGAGAGAAGCAGCGTATCTCCCGGCTGCACCTCCTGCCAGAGATTCTTGTGGTTCTCCTCGACATGCGTCGCATCCCCCGGCG
>CAJPUA010000122.1 GCA_905373705.1 uncultured Schwartzia sp.
CGAACACCGAATCATTGCCATTATCTCTCTCTCCTTGTGAAAATTTGCAGATATTTTATCTCTCGCGGGCGTCACATTCCCTTGCGGACACCGCCCCCGCTTTCTCTCTGAATTCTCTGCCGCAGCCGGCCGTCTAAGTTACGAGCAGCTCGTCATACGTCATCAGGTCCGTAACGTCAACCCCTTGCTTGGTGGCAATGTCCCAGAAATTGCCGTCCTCCGTTTCCACAATAGGGAGCGCGCTGGTACGACTCTGATCGATGTAAATAATTTTCGCCTTCTTTCCGTTCGACAGACGCACCCAACTGCCGATCAACGCCTGGCACACTTTCTTGACAAACAGCACGCCATACTCCGCGTCCAGCTTACCTCTCATCATATCCGCCAGCAAAGTGTCAAAAGCGGTAAAAGGCGAGCCCCGACGAGCGTAAACCCGGTTTGCAGTCATCGCGTCGTAAATGTCAAGGATAGCTAAAATACGGCCAAAAACGCTGATTTTATCCATTTTCAACTTATGCGGATATCCTGACCCGTCGCCCCGCTCATGATGATGACGAATCCCCTCGACAATTTCGGTCTCCCCTTTTAAGCCGTTCTCGCAGAGGATCTCATAGCCCTTTTCGGGATACTGCCGGATGACCTGCCATTCCTGATCCGTCAGCTTACCTCGCTTATCGAGAATATCCGTCGGAATATACAGCTTGCCTAATCCATGGAACAGCCCTGAGAGCATAAGCCGCTCCCGCCGCACCTTGGGCCAGCGCAGCCAACGTCCCATCAATCCCGCCAATACCGCCACGTGAACGCTGTGATGCAACAGGTACTCGCCGTCACGCTTCATATTATGAAGCTGTGCCACCGCCCGGGCGCCATCACATAATTCATTGATATGCCCTTCGGCAATAAACCGGGCGATCGCATGGAAATCCATCCCGGATCGATCCCGCTGATCCTTAAACAGCTGCCGTATATCCCCCAGCACCGTATCATATAATTTCTGATACGTCGGATCAATCAGCACATCTTCCCGGGGATCGGGCGGCTGACCCGCGGGAAAGGCCTCTTCTACGGCGGCGGCCAGAGCCGCTTTCTGTCCGAGTATATGAATGGAGACCATTAAATGCCCTTCTGGGAAACGCTCCTTCAGCAAGCGGATCAGGCTCTCGGTTAAAACGGTTCCCGCTTCGACCAGCTCGTTATTATCATCGTCAAATATCCCCTGATCAAGAATCATTCCCGGTTGCAGCCGTGCCAATTCGCAACGCTCCGCCATGCTCATTTCCTCCCGCCTTTATCTCCCATTCCCTCTCATAACTTATTCGTAATATTTAATATTCGCGCTTTCTTTCCTAAATCCTGCCGCGCGGCGGCAGGAAAACAAGGTTTCTATACAAAAAAGCCGTAAGACAAGTTCGTTCATCTTACGGCTTTCGCTTTTCACACGGCGTCCTTTGAAAGTTTATGCGGATCTTTTTCTTTCGCAACCGAAAGCATCAGCTTGATGCGGTTTTCCTGATTGACCTCGCTCGTTCCGGCGTCGCAGTCGAGAGCAATGATATTGCTCTCAGGATAACGCTGGCGCAGGGCGTGCATAACCCCCTTGCCGGTGATGTGATTCGGCAGGCAGCCGAAGGGCTGTAAACAAATAACGTTTGCCACGCCGCTTTCGATCAATTCCATCATCTCGCCGGTCAGGAACCACCCCTCCCCAGCCATATTTCCCAAAGACACCTGCTGCGCGGCAAGCTCCGCCAGTTCCTTAATGTTCGCTGCCGGGGCAAAACGGCGGCTTTCGGCAAGCGCCTTTACCGCCGGGCGGCGGAAGAACTCCATCACCTGAATCGACATCTCAGCCTTCAGTTTGTCAATATATTTTCCGTCGAGCAGCTTATGCTTGACGATCGCGTCAAAGGCCATATACTCCATAAAATTCAGAAGATCGGGCATGACGACCTCGGCGCCCTCGGCCGCCAAAAGCTCCTCCAAATGATTGTTCGCCACAGGATGATACTTGACCAGAATCTCCCCGACGATCCCGACCCGCGGCTTCCACATATCCTCGTGAATCGGCAAGGCATCAAATTCCTTGACGATATTTCGAATCGTTTTCTTATACTGGAAATAATTCCCGTGAACCAGTTCCTCCTGCGCGCGGGCCAGCCACTTCTCAAAGAGCCGCTCCGTCGAACCGGGAACCTTTTCGTAAGGCTTCACTCGGTTTTTCACGCGCATGAGGAGATCGCCGTAGACGATGCTTTTCGTTACGTCCGTCGAACAACTCCGGCTCATCACGAAGGCGTCCGTCTCGCTCGGGCGTCCGACGCAGGCAAATACCGGCACCTGCCCGTACCCGGCGTCCTTGAGCGCCGTCCGCATCAGGTTCAGATAATTCGTCGCCCGGCAAGCGCCGCACGTCTGAAACAGCATGATCGCCGTATGATCCGGATCGCACTGTCCCGACTGAATGACTGACAAAAGCTGGCCGATCACGACGATGGCGGGGTAGCACATATCGTTATGAATATAGCGCAGCCCCAGATCGATCGCGCCGCGATCCGGCATCTCGGGAACCACCAATCGGTAACCGTGCTTTCGCAGCGTCGTTTCCAAGAGACGGAACTGAATGGGCGCCATCTGCGGCGCGAGAATCGTGTGCGTCCGGCGGCAGTCCATGGTAAACCGCGGACGCTCAATCACCGTCGCCGCCTGATACGGCGCCGGCTGACGCCGCGCCAGTGCCGCGATCAGCGAGCGCACCCGGATGCGGGCCGCCCCCAGATTTGATACTTCATCCAATTTGATCATCGTATACAGCCGATGATGCTCCTCGAGAATCGCCCTGACCTGCCCCGTCGTGATCGCGTCCAGACCGCAGCCGAAGGAGCTGAACTGGATCAAAGTGATATTTTCATGCTCCGCCGCATAGCTCGCGGCATGATACAGGCGGGCGTGATAGCTCCACTGATTGACGATAGACAGCGTATCTCCCTTAACCGGCTGATGATAAAGCATATCCTCGGACAGCACCGGCAAGCCGTAGGACTGAATCATCTCGGGAATCCCATGGTTGATCTCAGGATCAATATGATAAGGACGACCCGCCAGGAGTATCGCCGTCAGATGTTCCTTCTCCACCCGTTCGAGAATCTTCCGTCCGTATTTTCGGACATCCTCCTTATAATGAGCCAGCTCAATATACGCGGCCTCCACCGCCGCCTCGATCTCGTTTCGGTTCAGCTGCTCGTCCGCCAGCTCCTCGATCAGGCGCTCCGTCAGCCGCTTCGCGTCATTGAGGGGCAAAAACGGCTGAATAAACTTAATTTCCTTTTCTTTCAAAATATCCATATTGCCGCGGATATTTTCCGCGTAGGAAGCCACCACCGGACAATTATAGTGATTATCCGACGGATGCTTTTCATCCGCGATATTGTACGGTATGCAGGGATAAAAAATCTTCTTCACGCCCCGCCGGACGAGATCCATGACGTGTCCGTGCGCCAGCTTTGCCGGATAGCATAAGGAATCGGATGGCACCGTCGCCATTCCCCGGAAATACGTCTGCGCCGTCGTCTCGCCGGACAGCACGACCTCATAGCCAAGCATCGTAAAGAACGTGAACCAGAAAGGATAATCCTCGTACATATTAAGAACCCGCGGGATACCGATCGTTCCTCGGGACGGATGAGCCAAGGGCCGGTAATACTTAAACAACCGATAATATTTATATTCGTAAATATTCGGCGTTTTATCGAGGGAGCGTTCCCGGCCGATTCCCCGCTCGCAGCGGTTGCCGGTAAAGTAACGGCTGCCGTCGGAAAACGTCGACGCCGTGACTAAGCATTGATTGCCGCAGCCTCGGCAGCGATAGGAATTTGTCTTGACGGAAAAATCTTCCAGTTCTTCTGCGGAAAGAAGCGACGAGCGCTCACCACCCGACTCCAGCGCCAGAATCGCCGCGCCATACGCGCCCATAAGCCCGGCAATATCGGGGCGAACGACCTCGCGGCGCAGGAGCAGCTCCAGCGCGCGCAAAACAGCGTCATTATAAAACGTCCCGCCCTGCACCACGATATGCTCGCCCAGCGAGGCGACGTCGCGCAGCTGCATGACCTTAAAAAGTGCATTCTTAACGACCGACAAGGCGATTCCGGCGGAAATATCTGCTACTGACGCACCTTCTTTCTGCGCCTGCTTGACCCTTGAATTCATGAACACCGTGCAGCGCGTCCCCAGATCCACCGGCTCTTTGGATTCCACTGCCTTGGCGGCAAACTCCGCCGGCGCTAAATTCAGCCCTTCGGCAAAATTTTGGATAAACGAACCGCAGCCCGCCGAGCAGGCCTCATTGAGGGTAATATTGCCGATATTTCCGTCCTTGACAAAAAAGCATTTCATATCCTGCCCGCCAATGTCCAGAACGAACGTGACCTCCGGGCAAAATTCCTGCGCCGCCCGCAGATGGGCAAAGGTCTCAACCTCGCCCGCGTCGGCGTGAACCGCCGCCTTTACGATCCCCTCGCCGTAACCGGTCGTCAGCGTCGCGGCGATATACTGCCCCGCTCCCATCCGCGCGTAAAAGGCTTTCAGCTCCTTGATAACCGAGTTCAGCGGCGAACCGCCGTTTTTTTCGTAAACCGTATAGAGAAGCTCGCG
>CAJPUA010000123.1 GCA_905373705.1 uncultured Schwartzia sp.
CCTCAAGAAGCGCTTCTTTCAACACAACCCGGTAAAAAAACAACATGGCTCCGCTCCTTCACGTCAAAAGAGCAACGCCATGCCTTCTCTCGGAAAAGATTCCCTCTGGGCCGCATTTTTTATCCAGCGTTCTGACACTGGCGATGATTCTCCTGCTTATCCTGATACATACGTTGATCCGCCGCCTTCAGCACTTCACTGGCAACATCACTGTCGGTGGGACGGCTGGCGTAACCCATGCTGATGCGCACATTGATGAATTGCGCGCCGACCTGGATCGGTTCCTGCTCTATGTGAGTTTTCAGCCGGTCGCGTACGATGCCGTATACTTCTTTTGATAATCCTCCGGCGACGAAGATGACGAATTCATCGCCGCCTACCCGGTACACTTTATCGACGTCGCGCATAGTCAGTTTCATTCGCCGGACCGTTTCCACTAAAACCCGATCGCCCGCGTCATGCCCATATTGATCGTTTATCTCCTTGAAGTAGTCGAGATCGAGAAATATGATGCCGTAAGGTTCAATGCCCTGATCCAACTGGTCCAGCTTTTGCTCAAACGCCCTTTTATTCAGGGTATTCGTCAACGGATCCAGCGTTGCCATTCGCTCATTGAGCACGAGCTGGCGCTTAATCCTTCCGATATTGGAAAGCAACCAGTAAAGCGCCACGATTGCGAGAACTGCCCCCACGGCGTTTAAACCGCGCTGCTCTAAACTAAGCCAGCCCCCCTTTGGTGCCAGCGCCATAACCCATACCGTCCCATCCGCCAAGCGAATTTCCGTCTTGACCGGGTCCCAATCTACTGCGCCCTCAATATTTGAAAATACCGCCCGCGGGCCAATTTCTTCCCGCACTGATATCGTACAGTAATTATCGCGGGTAACATTACGAAAGGCGTTTGTTCTCCTGAATACGTCGGCAATATTCACCGATACAACGGAAAACCCCCAAAAATCTCCCCGATTGTCATAAACAGGATTGTAGGAAACCAGATGACTGCCGTTTCGTCGCCGTTCAATCACGCCGACGATGATGCGCTGGCTTACGTTGCGGGGCTGAACGGCCGCTGTCTGCCGGTCAGGCATCGCAAAAAGATCGCTTCGTCCGCCCCCCTCCAGCGGCAGCATATCAGGCTGACTATCGGAGTACAGCTGAATGGCACTGCGTTCCGGGGAGATCCGAAGCAGCTCCGAAGCGGTATGATTAAAGGCCGAAAAAGGCTCATTTTCATTCGCCCGGATCAGGATCTCCAAAATTTTCGTTATGTAAATCTCTCGATTAATCTTTTCCTCAATCTGTGCCGCCAGAGAAATATTAACGAGCGATATCTTTTCTTTTCTCCCCTCAATATAGCTGGCCTGCTGAATGCCGACAAAACCTCCAACCGCCACGGTAATAAGCACTAAAAGGAGTCCCTGCCTCATCACTCTTTTCATAATGTTTCGCTCCCCCTGTGCCTGTCCACCAGCAGCTACAACCGCTCTTTTCGACGCCTTTCGTTTTTCCCGGTACCGGCGCTTTTCCTCATCTCGTTTAGAAAAACGATCTCAGCATGACCGTCCAAGGCGCCGATATTTCTCTGGAAATCTCTCCCTCAGCTTATATTATCTAGCGAATATGCTCATATAGCCGCGCTTCTTTCTCTGTCTCCCGAAGAAGCCCCGAAGATGGATCAAGATCCTGCCGCAGGCTCTCTTTTAACGGACGCGGTTTAGAAAAATAATATCCCTGCTCTTTATCGCAGCCAGCTTCCAGCAAGAACTGGTGCTGCGCCGCAGTTTCTATCCCTTCCGTCAGGGTCTCTACCCCCAACTCGTGCGCCGCGTTAATAATCGCTTTAATGATGACACGGTTCGCACCGCGATTATCGTCGAGCTGACGCATAAACTGCATATCAAGTTTGATAAGGTCAAACTCATATTGATTCAACACGTTGAGCGCGGAATAACCGCTGCCGAAATCATCGACCCACACCTTGATCCCATGCCGGCGCAAAGCTTTTATTTGCTGCTTGAAGGCTCGCGCCGTCTGCGCGATATCCCGCTCGGTAATCTCGACGATGATCCATTTGGGCTCCACCTTATATTTTTCAAGCAATTTCAAGATAAGCGCCACTACGTCGTTGGCTTCAAAATCAAGCGCCGAGAGATTGACAGAAACCGGCTCCAGGGGAAGCCCTGACGCGGCGCGCATAGGCACCTGTCGAATCACTCTCTCCAGCATATACGCGCCAAGCTGCGGGATAAGATGATACTTTTCCAACACCGGAATGAAGACATTCGGAGGGATCAACCCCTTCGCCGGATCAATCCAGCGCGCCAACGCCTCAAAATTGCAAATCTTCCCCGTCTGGGCGCGAACAATGGGTTGATAAAACACCTTGATCCATTGTTTCTCGATCGCTTCCGAGAATTTTTCCCGGATATAGCGCTGGTTCCAATATTCTTCATCGATACATGATGAATAAACAATATAGCGCTGCCGCAAATCATTTCCGACGCATTTCGCGGCAAACCGTGCCTGATCGAGCGCCTTGACCGCATCGCCCTTCGTCTTTCCGATCTGGGGCGATACCCCCGCCTTGATCGCCGTTGAGCGTCCCAGCGCCTGCCTGCCGACCCTCTGAATAACAGCGGTAAGCTTATCACAGGTCGCATCATCCCAAAAAGTGATAAGCGCAAAGTGATCGTCCCCTACGCGCGTGATGAGCGCGCCCTCGAAAATCGACCGCAGGGCGTCCGCGATTACCCGCAGAAGCCGGTTCCCTTCCTCAAAGCCATATTCTTCGTTATAAAACCGCATGCCGTCAACATCGACATAAATACATGCCGCCGATCTGCCCGCTGCGTATATTTTCATCATCGCTTCATCGGCAAACTTATGATAACACTCGATGTTCGGCAATCGCGTGACGGGATCAAGGAAGCACCGCTCCATCTGAGCGGCCGTCGTATAACTGATGGACTTTTCCGGGTTTTCCCGGCTCAAATCCCGATAAGTAATAAAGGCGATGTCCGCCCCGTCGTCCATTTTATAAAATGCACCGACGGCGTGCATTTCATGATAGGTCCCATCAAACTGGTTCTTGCTCCGATAGATGACGTTCCAATCGCTTTTTTCCCGGATAAATTTTTCTTCCGTTTCCGTAATTCGTCCAAAATCCTCAGGATGAACGCCGCCATAAAATCTTTTCGCTTCATATAACGAAACGTCCGATCGGTCGATATCTTTCATGCGGCAGTAACCATTGGACACTAACAGTACAAAGCTTTCTCCGTCTATAAACTGATAAGCGGCAAAAGGAAATTTCAGCCTCTCATACGCTTCCCGTACCTCTGGGGGAAAAGCATACAGTTCTTTACGGTCACTCACCGACTCATCTCCTCGTCTTTGGCAGGAAGGGGATGCCTTCCCATACTGCAAGGCATCCCCTTCCTGCCATTTCCCCTCCCGTGTTTGCTATTCCCCATCCTTTTGACCTATATCAGCAACGTAGGAAAAGGCTCGCTCTTTCCCCTCTTTCCCCGCGCCCCTACACGAAGGATTTCGGTAAAAAGCTGTCGATATCTTAAATTTCTATTTTTATATTTTCAGTATATCATGAATTATTGACAACAGCAAGGTTTTATCCGGCAGATAAACGAGATTCATATAGGCCGTAAAGTCCATATTTTTAATCATAACTTTATGTTTATTATTTTCTTCTCGTTATAGCGCCGCCACAGCAGCCGCCATCACTTCCCCGATCGGTTCGCGAATGACGAATTCGGCCAATCGGTCGGCACGGGTCTCGCTCATATTGATGAGAACAAGGTGCTTTCCTTGGAAATAGCGGATGAGCCCCGCCGCCGGGTAAACGACCAACGACGTGCCGCCGATGATTAAGGTATCCGCTTCACCAAGGGCCGCGACCGTATCGTTGATAACCTGATTATCCAGCGGTTCTTCGTAAAGCACGACGTCCGGTTTGACGAGTCCGCCGCAAACGGGACAATGCGGCACTTCGGGCGCAGTATCGAGGATAAACTGTACATCGTAAAAAGCGCCGCACTGCTGACAATAATTGCGGAGCACCGAGCCGTGCAGCTCGTACACCGTTTCCGATCCCGCCGCCTGATGAAGCCCGTCAATATTCTGCGTCACAATCGCGCGGAGTTTCCCCATTTTTTCCAGCTTCGCCAGCGCCAAATGACAGCCGTTAGGCTTCGCCTCGGGATAGATAAGCTTTTCTCGGTAGAAGGCGAAAAATTCTTCCGGATACCGCTCAAAATAACTGTGCGAAACAAGCTGCTCCGGCGTCAGCTCAATTTGAAGTTTTTCGTTCCAAAGCCCGTTGGCGCTGCGAAAATCCGGAATCCCTGATTCTGTGGACACCCCTGCCCTTACCCCGTCACCGTCTGCTTCTATATTCCCAGGTCGCTCAGCCCCAGATTGGGAACGGCATTCAGATGCAGATCGGAAAAACGCCCCTCACGCGCCTGATAGTAGCCTCGGCAAGCGATCATGTCCGCGTTGTCGGTGCAGAGGATACGGCTCGGATAGTAAAAGGCAATTCCCCGCTCCGTCGCCAACTGCCGCAATCGCCCTTCCAGCGCGCTGTTCGCAGCCACACCGCCGGCAAGGACGAGCGCTTTCATCCCC
>CAJPUA010000124.1 GCA_905373705.1 uncultured Schwartzia sp.
GTAATCGCCCGCAGAACCTCCGCTTCCACCGCGTAAAACTCTTCCGGCAGCTTATGCGCCCCCGGCATCCGCAGATTTGCTAACGCGCGAAAGAGCTCGAAGGCGCCCGCCTCCTCCTTCGACGGGTCTTCCTCCGCATACTCCGGCATTTCCTTTTGCAGCTCCGCGATAAGAAAGCGGAGCTGCTCCTGCTTAGTCATAGCTTTCTCCTCCTTTAAAAAGCCAAAGGGAGAAGCGCCGCGTTCGGCGCGTTGGTACTCACTTTGGCTTTTTATTTACAGCTGATTCAGAATCTCGCCGATATCGCTGTTAAGGCAAAGGGAACGTGCCGCGATCTCCTTCGGGGCCTCTACCTCTCCATAGTTCAGGCACACATACACGGCATTTTTATTCTGCACTGTCATTTCCCAGAAGGGAATTTTCACAATGCCCGGCGTGTTAAAGCCGACGCCCAGCTCCCAAAAGACGATTTTCGTTCCTTGGTGACGGCGAAGGAACTCCCTGTACCATCCCGCGGCGTTATGCCAGCCCTCGTCCTCCACAAAAGTGTCATCCACCCGCAGGTTTGTCGTCATCGGCTCGCCGCAGCGCGGACAATACGGAACAAACTCCTCCGGAACCGCCATTTTCGGCGAAGCGCCAGCCAGGGGAAGCAAAGCGCCTTCCTCCCCCACCGTATAGCCCTGCGCCGCCACCATCCGCCGCACAATCTCTTCGTTGTCGTAGGTCGCCAAATGGCACGGTTTGCGGCACTGGAGCAGCCCGTAATCGCCCTGTGTGTAAAAGAGGCGCTGTTTTAAAAAGCCGGCGCGCTGAAAACAGTGGTCGACGTTCGTCGTAATAACGAAGTACTCCCTGTCCTTTACGAGAGCCAGCAATTTATTATACACCGGCTTTGGCGGCGGCATATACCGGTTGATATAGATATTCCGGCTCCAATACGCCCAAAACTCCGTAAGCGTCGGATAAGGATAAAAACCACCGGCATACATATCCGAAAAACCGTATTTTTCGCTGAAATCACGGAAATATTTTTGAAACCGCGCGCCGCTGTAAGCATACCCCGCAGAGGTCGAGAGCCCCGCCCCCGCGCCGATCACCACCGCTTTGGCGTCTTTTAGCACCGCGCGCAGTCGCCTGATCCCGATTTCCCGATCGTTATCTTGTTGAACCGTCCCCTTATTTCCTTCTCCTTTTCGTAGATGTTCGCCACCGTGAAGCGTTTTCCTTCCCATTTTTCCCGCGTCCGTTGCCGCGCCGCACAAAAAAGCAGGAGCCTCCGCCGTGGGATAGCTCCTGCTTCAAATTATACAGCTTCTTATTCCATATAAACGATCGGCTTAATGAGATCGCGCGGTTTGTCCTTCATCAGAAGCAGCGCATCCTCTAAGTGATCGAAGCCGTGGAATTTATGCGTCAGCATTTTCCCCGGGTCGATGCGGCCGCACTGAATGAGCGCCGCGAGCTTCTCCGAGCGCAGACGCCCGCCCGGCATGAGACCGCAGCGAATCTGCTTATGCGACATACCAGCGCCCCATTCGACGCGCGGAATCTTCACGAACTCACCGGTGCCGAGATAGTTCACGTTGCCGATGATTCCCCCCGGCTTCAGCATGCGGATCGCCTGCGCGAAGGTGTCCACGTCGCCGCCGGCGATAATGACGCGATCCACGCCTTTGCCGTGGGTCTTGTCGAGGATCTGCTTATCGATCTCGCCGTCGTGGTAATTGATAATATCCGTAGCACCATATTCGCGCGCCAGATCGGTGCAGACCTTACGCGATCCGACAGCAAAGAGATGCGCCGCCCCGCGGAGCGCCGCCGCCGCGACCGCCATCAGCCCCACCGGTCCGACGCCGACCACGCACACATCGTCGCCGTACTGCACATCAGCCAGCTCGGCCCCATGGAACCCCGTCGGCATCATATCGCTGAGCATGACCGCCGTCCCCGGATCGACATCCTCCGGCAGGAGCGCCAGATTCCCGTCGGCATCATTGACGTGAAAATATTCCGCAAACACGCCGTCTTTGAAATTGGAAAACTTCCATCCGGCGAGCATTCCGCCCGAGTGCATGGGGAAGCCGCGCTGCGCTTCCAGCGAATTCCAGTCCGGCGTAATCGCCGATACAATGACCTTATCGCCCGGCTTAAAATCTTTGACCAGCGCACCCACTTCGTCGACGACGCCCACAGCTTCGTGGCCGAGAATCATATTTTTGCGATCGCCGATCGCCCCTTCCCAGACCGTGTGCACGTCCGAGGTGCAGGGACTAAGTGCTATAGGCCGAACGATAGCGTCCATCGGGCCGCAAGCCGGCCGCGCTTTTTCGATCCAACCAACCTTATCAATACTCAACATGGCAAAGCCTCTCATAAAAGAAACCCTCCTTTTTGCCAAAACATGCCGCGTCAAACAGTAGTCTGCCGCCCGCCGCGGCTACATTCGAATAAATCTTCTTTCATTTTATCATATAACACTTTCTTTGGCAATCTGCATTTTCTGCATTATTTTTGTAATATATGTATGCTAAAATTTATGCGATTATCAACTTTTATTCTTGCCAAAACAGATACCGCTAGCGCAGGGCGCGTGCGTCGCCGTCGGAGGCAACCTGGTCACCGACGCCTTCGGCGTCGTCGCTATGGTAGCGAAAAGGGTGGTATGCGTAAAAAACGCGTACCACCCTTTTATGTTCCCTTACAACACCCCGGCCGCCGTGAAGAAGGCCCGATAATACTCCGCCTTCTTTGCGAGCTTCATCGGGTACGCCCGCGACGTTGACGGCAGGCGCGTGATGGAGAGCTCTCGCCCGTTATACTCGGTTTTTATCGTCTCCCCCAGATGGAAATCCTTAAATTTCAGCCCTAAAATGCCAAACAGGATCTCCGTCGCCTTACCGCCGGTCGTGCCGATCTGACGGCACCGCGGAATCTTTTTCAGCACCGCCGCCAGATCGACCGTCTCCACGACCTCCAGAAATTGATCGGAAGCGTTATTATGCTCCCGGATCGCCCGTCGCACCGTGGGGCACGACGCGATCCCCTTGGCCGTCAGAAACGCCTTGATCTTCTCCGCATCGAACGCCTTTTCGTCCTTCTTTTGAAAGTGCTGCGGGTCGTCAAAAAAGATCAATCCGTGTACGCGCCACATATCATTCTGGAAATTCGGATAATGAAACTCCATCGTCCGCTTCTCTGCCTTCGGCGGGAACGTCCCCATCATCATCACTACCGCCTTAGGCGGCAAGAACGGAGGAAACGGTCTCTCTTCGATTTCCGGCATACTAAACATCTCCTGTTCCATCGCACAAAATTTTACGCTACCCAAAGCATAGCCTCAATGTCAAATAAAAGCAAGAGGGCAGATCGCCCTTATAAAATTTTGTTCAAAACCCGGTTTCTGCAAACCTAAAAAGGCTCCCGATTTCTCAGGAGCCTTTGCTTTCTATGGAGCTGATGGTAGGATTTGAACCTATGACCTGCTCATTACGAATGAGCTGCTCTACCAACTGAGCTACATCAGCGCTTCGTCAGTCGCGGTGACTGACAAGAGATATTATAACGAACCCCCATCCGTTTGTCAATACATTAGGAAACGCTTCACTCCGCCGCTCAGGAGCGGTAAAGATAGAGTACTCTTGCCCCCTGACGCTCCCTCGCGAGATTTTTGCTTGCGTTCATTACGGTTTTGATGTATACTGATTTTCGTCGGGTAACACCAGGCCGACATTACGGGGGCGTAGCTCAGCTGGGAGAGCGCCTGCATGGCATGCAGGAGGTCAGGGGTTCGATCCCCCTCGTCTCCACCAAAAAATTAAACCCCGCAAGCCTTATATGTAAAGGTTTGCGGGGTTTTTGTATTTTAGTTGTCCTCTGCAACATATACTATTTTTCCCGGTTTTGGGCGCAACGCGGGCGCAACCGCCGCTCACAACTCCGCAACAGTATAGAGAATTGTTCCGCCTCCGATAATAGACAAAGTGTAGACAAAAAGACCGAATTTGTTTTTGCTTATTTTTCAGGCGTATTACCTATATTCCCGTCAATCATGTTGTTGTATAATCGCAACGCCGAGATTAGCGCCACAGGAGCCGTCCTGCGCGTTTTTGCTTTGATTTCACGCAGCAATTCCTGGACAGTCCGAAACTCTTCATCCGACATTCTAAAAGAGCGCACCCGTCTTTCTTCTTTCATAACTGCACCTCAATCCCAATCTGATGCAATCTTTCCAAAGTAACAGCCAGACGCTTCGGATTAAGTTCCGTACCAACAAACTTTCTATGATTGCGCCCGGCTGCCAACGCTACCAGCCCTCTACCTATACAAAAATCTCCCGCCGTCTCATACTCACATTGAGCGGCAATAGCCGATATGGCGTCTTCCTCGTCTATTCCATCAAGGCGGAGATTCACGCGCTTCTCCGCCCCTTGCACAATGTAGCACAGGCGGTCTTTCTTATGGTAATAAGTGCTGTTATAGACCGTTACATGCTTATACAACCGCTTCATTGCCAGCAGGTATTCTCCTAAAAATTCTTTCCCAATTTCTAAAAAACAGAGGCGCGGATGCACTTCTGCAATGGCCGAGAAAAGCGCTTTTTGAAACGCCAAAT
>CAJPUA010000125.1 GCA_905373705.1 uncultured Schwartzia sp.
GTACACGTTGCCGGCGTCGCTCCCTATCGCCGTCCTCGCGGCACGCTTTCTCACCGAAAGGGCGGCGATAGCCCGGCGTGTGCTCGTGGTCTGGTCGGCGGCTCTGGTGCTTTTGACCTTTTTCGTCGCCGTGCCCGTCGTCACCTATCAGGGGTATTCGGGCTGGGATGTGGCGGCGGCGCTTAAAGAGCGGGTATTGCCGGGCGATCTAGTCATCAACTGCGGAGATTACAAAGTTTCAATCCCGTATTACAGCGATCTTAATGTTTACCAGGCGGAAACGGCGGAGGAGATCGAGAGAAAACGTCCCGACGGGAAATCGTGGAAAGCGAAAAATGTGATGCCGTTTATAGATATTGCCCGGCTTCCCACGGATCGCCGCGTTTATCTCATCGTGCAGAATCGCTTTTATAATCGCTTCGCGCAGGTTTTTGACCCGGCAGAGTGGGAAAAACTGGGCGAATTTCCGAATCATCGCCTATATGTGCGGGAAGCGAAAGAAAAATGAATCATATTGTCGTCGCTTAACCATAAATGAATAATGGCTCCTTTTAACGTTGGGTAGTCGACATGGCAGTGTCTGAGGGCCGAATAAATCGGTTTTTTAACCTTCTCCCTTCAGCCCCTGCTCCGGATAGAGTTGCTGCGCCATGAACTGCAGTGCTTTAGGATATTCTACGCCGGGGCTTATGAGAAAATACTTCTGCGGCAGAAAATAAACGCGCCCCTCGCGGACCGCCTTCAGCGCCCGCCAGGACGGATGCCCCATGAGATTGTCCTTGAAGGCCGCCTGTTCCTTCCCCGGCATGACCATCGTCGTCAAAAAGAGGATATCCGGATCCTTCTCCACCAGCTGTTCCATGCTGAAGGGCAATTGGGATCCGCCTTCCGGAGGCTGCAGATCGCCGAAAGCGTTCTTCAGGCCGAGCCGTTCCGCCGTATCACAAGCAATCGATCCCTTGCATTCGATGGTCACGGACTGCGCCGTTCCGTGAATGACAGCGAAACGATACGCCGTCTGCGGCACCTTTGCCGCCGTCTCCTCCATGTCCCGTTCCATTTCGGCGATCACCGCCTGCCCTGCTTCTTTTCGCCCGCTTACATCGGCCAAAATCGTGACCGCGCGCTTCACATCTGCAAAGCGCGAGAGCGAGAGCAGTAAAAACGGGATGCGATTCTCTTCCAATGCCTGCTGCAGCCGGTTGTGCAGTCCCGGCAAGCCGATGACCAAATCCGGCTTCTCCGCGAGCAGCGCCTCCATGTCCACCTGATAGGTGTAGCCCACGGTCTTTTTCCCCTGTGCATAAAGTGCCCCTTCGTCGCTGGGACTGTTCGCCCAGGCGACAAAATCGCCGCCCACCGCGTGCATCATGTTGACAAAGGATGCTGTCAAAAGCACAATACGCTGCGGCTTTTTGTCCAAAACGACTTCACGGCCCAAGCTGTCCCGTACCGTATAAAAGGGCGCGTCCGTGGCGGCGCCCATCGTGGGCAGCGCGCTGCACGCCGCCAGGAGGAAAACCGCCGCGCCAAGGACGATCCCCGCGGCCCATGTCCGATATCTTTCTTCCCTGCGCATCAGAAGTGGTGCTCCACGCCGATCATCCAATAGCGGCCATCCAAATCGCAGTCATCGTCCCGCCGGTCGAAAATATTTTCCACACTGGCGAAGATGCGCGTGTCAGCGCTGAGGCGTTTCGTCAGCGTAAAGTTCAGCAAATTGTAAGTCTTCTTCTCGTAATTATCCGTCACATACCCATAATCAAGCCGATTCCAAAGGGCGGCGCCCCAGCCGTCCTCTTTATGGTCGTCATAGCTGAGCTGATAGATCTGCGTCAAGCGCGCCCGCTGCGTGAGATCCCGATTCCGCGAGGTATCCCGGGCGCTCAGCCAGCCCGTCAGCACCTTAAATTGCCAGCGATCTGAAAAATGATAGCCCAGCGTACTTTCCAAGCCGCGAAGGTGCGCTTTTTCTGCGTTGGTATAAACATATTGATTGTAAGTGATACCGCCCACGGTATGCGTTCCGATCCGCTCCGAACGGATAAGGTTATCCACCTGCGTGTCAAAGTAGGTCAAAGAGCCAAAGCCCTTGCCGAACTCCGCTTCCACGCCGATATCGAAGCTCCGTGACTCCTCAGGTTTAAGATTCGGATTGCCGTCCACTTCTACCCAGTTGATAGCGCCGCCGCCGGTGCGGCCCATCTGACGCTTCAGGATCTCGTACAGCTGCATCATGGTCGGCGCTTTGAAGCCCGTTCCATAATTCGCCTTGAGCCGAAGATGCTCGGATACATTGTAGGTCACCCCCAGCCGGGGCGACACGTGGCTGCCAAAGCGCTCGTGATGATCGTAGCGCAGGGCGGGCACGATAAACCAGGGGCCAAAGGTAAGCTCGTCCTGCACATAACCGGCATACGTGCGAATGGAATGTTCCTGCGTGGGCTTCGCTCTCATCCCCCGCCAGGAAATGCTGTGGGACATATCGTCCACATCCCCTAAATCCGTCCCATACGTCCGCTGATGGAGAAATTCCCCGCCGAAGGTCAAGCGATGACGGTCAGAAAAATGCACCGTGTCCCGCGCCTCAATCGCATATAAACGATTGTCGTTGATATTAAAATCCTCGCTGCCATAGGCAGAACGCATATAGGCGGCGAACCGCATCTGCGAGACCGGATCTGCGGCGGGGACGATACGGGACACCGTATTTTTTGACCAATCCCGATAATCGATCTTGCTGTAATAGGTCCGTATCTGCCAATCATGGTTTCGGGCAGTTCGATGATAGCTGATCCCGTAATTTTGCTGCCGATAATCGCGGCCGCCATCGCCGGAGACCACCGCATCCCCCTGTATGGTATTCATGCCCATCCGGACAGAATAATGCTTTGACGTTGCCGCCCCGGTATCATAGCCCAAATGTTGGCTGTAATAATCCCCGTAAATGTTCAGAAGATCATGATCCGTAAAATGATAATCGGCGGAAAAACTATACGTCTGAGCCGTTCCATAATTATTGGACGAGGTGTCCTGCGGCTCCATGAGACGGCGGAGGCGATTAAATTTCATATCTACCGTGCCGGCGAATTTTCCTTTTCGCCCCAGATCAAAATGGTACCAGTGATTCGCGTCGGTGGAAGCCTGGGAAGCGCCCACCGTAATCTCCTGCCGCTCGGACGGCTTCGTGATGATATTGATGACGCCGCCCATCGCTTCTGAGCCATACAGCGCGCTGGAGGGGCCATAAACGATCTCCACCCGCTCTACATTGTGAATATTGATGCGATCGAGGGCGTTTGCGTTCCCCAGCGAGGTGCTGCTCTCATTGGCCAGCCGGCGGCCATTGACCAGGATCAGGGATTTATCCGTATCCATGCCGCGGATCATGACCTGATGACCGCCGCCGCGCGTGTGACGTTTCTGGAAAAAATTCGTCTCCAGCGAAAAGAGATCCCGCAAGCTGTTGCTACCCGCCTTTTTGATCTCTTCCGCGGTAATCACCTGCGTCGCAGCCGGCACTTCCTTCGCTTTGTTTTCCGTCCGCGTGGCCGTGACGACGATCTCATCCAAGGTGAAGGTCGCGAGTGATTCTGGCTCCGCTTCCGCAGAGCAGCCCGCCCCCTGTCCCAGGGACAGTAAAACCGCCGTCGTCAAAACCGTCATGTTCTTCTTGATTCTCATCGGTGACCTCCTTGCGCGGCGCTACCTCGTCGCATGAATATTATCCTGACATTTTCTAATTATATCATAATTTTAATAATAAAAGAAGAATACTTCTTTTTGTTTTTCGGATATAATGCAGGTTTGTCAAATACCTTATCGTTCCAGTGAGAACGTGCTGCTTTTATGATATATGTATGAATCCTATAAGCGGCACAAAAAATCTCGCGCGGAGGGTTGACGGCGAAGGGATGACGTGGTACAATGCCTTTAATTGCATTGGGGGAGTAGTAAGCGCGACGAGCGCAGCAAGTCAACATACTGGCCTTTCGAGGCCTGGCTTGTTTTAATTTGCGAGACTCAAGCAGTGAGCCGTCAAAGGCCCAGCTTGAGCAGCTTACCGACGATATCCGGGTATAGCTTAGGCTGTGCCCGGTTTTGTTGTCGTTGGAGGGTGAGCAAATGTTGGAATGGAGCACGTTTTTCTGGGGAAACAGCGTCCTTCTGGGCGCGGGCCTGGCAATGGACGCTTTCTCGGTGTCGCTGGCAAACGGCCTGAACGAGCCGCGGATGGGCGCATGTAGGATGGGTCTGATCACCGGCACGTTTGCCGCCTTTCAGGCCCTTATGCCGATGACGGGGTGGAGCTTTGTTCATATCGTTCTGCAATATTCCCGCTTTTTTGAGCGATGTCTTCCGTGGCTCGCGCTGTCGCTTCTTGCCTATATCGGCTGGGGCATGGTGCGGGAAGGGCTGCATAACGCGGCGGAGCTTGGACAGAAGGGGCAATTGGCGTTTCAAATACTTCTCGTGCAGGGGAGCGTGACGTCTATCGATGCGCTTTCCGTGGGCTTTGCTATCGCCGAGTACGGGACGGCGATGGCGCTGACCTGCTCGGTGATTATTGCGGCGGTTACGTTCCTCTTGTGTATTGGCGGGCTCTGGAT
>CAJPUA010000126.1 GCA_905373705.1 uncultured Schwartzia sp.
GTAAAAAAGCGATCCCATCGTCGCCCGAACCGCCTTGTCAGAAAAAATATCCACGGTTTCCGTTAAAGTGATAATTGCCGTCGCCCCGGCCGCATCAGCTGTCCGCAGGATCGTTCCCGCGTTGCCTGGATCCTGCACCCCGTCGAGTACTGCCCAGAGCGCCGGTTCCCTCATTTTCGGCAGTTCTTCCAAAGTCGTCAGGCGGCGCTTCATGACAATCAGCAATCCCTGCGGCGTCACCGTAGCCGCCGCTTTCACCATAATCGCTTCGGATACTTCATAGATCGGGCAGCCGCGCCCCGCAAGCTGGGCCAAAATACATTCCACCCGCGGCTTTTGCGCCGCCGCTTTCGTTACCAGCGCCAATATCAGCGGCCACTCGGAAGCCGCCGCCATTTCCGCCAGCCGCGTGCCTTCAACAATAAAGCAATTTTCTTTTTCCCGATATTTCCGTTGACGAAGTCGCGCCGTCCATTTTATTTTTGCATTTGCCGCGCTCTCAATCCGTTCCATATTTGTCCTCTCGCCAAATCGCTGCAGACGCTCCGTTTCGGCAGCAAAAAAATCCGCAGCCGCCCGGCGCGCCGCTCCCCGCCGGCCCCAATTCCTTAATGGCGCGGCGTAGATCGACGAACCAAGCCTCTGCGGACTCAATCCTGCCTGACATGCAGATTCCTTTACTGATTTTCTTTCGCTACCGCGACAAGCTGCGAAAATGCGCCGGCATCACTGATCGCCATATCCGCCAGCATTTTGCGATTGATTTCAACCCCCGCCTTCGTCAGGCCGTTGATCAGACGGCTGTACGACATCCCGTTAAGGCGCGCCGCCGCGTTGATCCGGGCGATCCAAAGGCGGCGAAAGTCGCCCTTCTTCGCCCGGCGATCCCGACGGGCGTAATAAAGAGCCTTCATAACCAGCTCATTGGCCTTCTTAAACTGCTTGCTGCGCGCGCCGCGATAGCCTTTCGCCAGCTTCAATATCTTTTTATGACGTCTATGTGCCGTCACGCCACTTTTTACTCTTGGCATGTTTTTTCCTCCTCAATAAATATAAATTTTAGGCATAGGGCAGCATACGGCTGACGCGCTTATGGTCGGCTGCTGTAATCAGCGCCGCCTTACGCATATTCCGTTTGCGCTTTTGCGACTTTTTCTCCAAAATATGTCTTTTATAAGCTTTGTTGCGCTTAAACTCACCGGTTCCTGTCGCGGTGAAGCGCTTTGCCGCCGCCCGACGGGTTTTCATCTTTGGCATTACTCTTCTCCTCCTTTAGTCTTGGCTTTCGGTGCTTTAGCCGATACCTTCGGCGCCAAGATCATGATCATATTTTTTCCTTCAAGTTTGGCGTCGCGCTCGATGGCGACAAGATCTTTAAGTTCCTCGGCGACCCGGCGCAGAACGTCGCGCCCCAGCTCCTGATGAGACATCTCCCGCCCCCGGAACATAATTGTCACCTTGACCTTATTGCCTTCTTCGATAAAGCGCAGAGCGTTTTTCAGCTTGACGTCAAAATCATGCTGCTCGATATTGGGACGAAGCTTCACTTCTTTGATCGTAATGACCTTCTGCTTCTTTTTCGCCTCTTTATCCCGTTTCTGCTGTTCATATCTATATTTGCCGAAATCCATGATGCGGCACACCGGCGGCTTAGCCTTCGGCGCAACCTCTACAAGATCCAAATGCTGTTCTTCCGCCAGCTGCAGCGCGTCGCGCGTCGCCATAATCCCCAGCTGCTCGCCAGTCGCGCTGGTTACGCGGACTTCCCTGATATGGATCTCCTCATTGATTCTCAAACTGTCTTTACTAATTGGAAAACACCTCCACGATAGATAAGTAACAACAAAAAAAGAGCGGCGCGAAGCCACCCTCGTATTCCCCAATATCGAACCCGGACGGCGAACGCGCCGACAGGTGCAGAAGCGGGTGGCCTCTGGCTTTGTTTTACAAATATGTATATTATCATATCGCCGCCGCCGCGTCAACTTGTTTTTCGCCAGATTTATTCTGCGAAGTGTGGGATGAGGCCGCATAAATCAGTATAACTCCACAGCTGGAACTTATTTTCTTGTCCGCTTAACAGGGAACAATCCGCATGAAACGGCAGAACTTTTCATTATAGAAGGACGTCCTGTTTAGAAGAAAAAGTTCACTTCAGTAAAGATGTTGCTATAATCCTTGTCGCCGGTGTCGTTGACGGATTTGCCGCGGAAATAATAGGCGCTGCCTACGATGTTTTTGGCAAACGCGTATGAGAAACCGGCTTCCCAGCCTTTAATGGTGCGGGTGTTATCAATCATCGAAACGATATCGTATGTCGGATGCAGCGTCGCATATTGTCCGAAATGCCGGTAATTTACCGTAACGCCGAACGATCCGGCATCATTTGCCCTCACGCCCTTGTAGTTAAGCGCGAAGATATATGCCTGCCGGTATTTGCTGGCGATATCCCCGCTGGTATTTTTCGCATAAGAGGCGGTCAGACTTATATTGGGCGTGAATTTATATCCGAGTCCTGCAGCCCAGATGTTGGCGTTATCATTCCCGTACAGGTTTTGCAGACAACGATCATTTTTTAAATGATGGTACCCCACGCCCCATGTAAATTTCTGCGTCCGGTCGTTATAGATTTCGATCGCCTGGTAACTGACGGTGTCCGCTCCCCCGGCAGCCGCTCCAAAATCACGATAGGTATTCAGATTGTAGCGGCCAATGGCTAAGGAAACCTTTACGTCTTTTCCGAAACTGACCTGTCCGCCATTTATCGATCCATCCAATACCAGACCATAATCAGCCTGCGTAGGATACCACAATTTACCAAGATTGATGACCGTATCCCCGTATATGCCCTGTGCGTAGACCCGATCGAGCGTCGAGGTCGTCGTGTTCGCGGCGCTGTTCATATCTGTCCTGTAGTCGATACGCGCCTTGCCTGTCCAATGCTCATTTATTTTCACATTCGGCTCCAGACGCAGAAGCACCTGGTTCACGTTAGCGGAAGGCTCGCCCTCATGTTTTTTCGAATTGTAACGATAACGGAGACGTCCCAGCCATTTCACGTTATCGACTCTTTTCTCCAGGCTTGCAACCCGGACGCCGAGATTATTGAGCTCATCGGCAAATTCGGCGGCAAGCTTATCGATTAGAGCTTTGTCCGTTCCTTTTGCGCCTCGCGTCATGGCACGCGCGATCATCTGCGCCATCTCATATCGTGTAATCTCCTGATCGCCACGATAAGTGCCGTCGCCATATCCCTCGATAACACCGTCCGCCGCGAGCTGGGCTACGGCGTCATACGCCCAGTGATCGGCGGGGACGTCAGCAAAAGGATTGGAGACCGCTGAGGTAGGCGCGGAATTTCCTAAAACCAATGACGCCGCCAAAACAGACAATAAAGTTTTTTTCATAAGAATGAGTCCTCCTTCATAATATGATTTGTAATCAGCCTTAGTGTAACATAAATTCACGTGACAGACAGCGCGATTTTGGAAATCGGATATTCTCGCAGCGAATAAATCGTATGATAACAAATTTTGCTAATGATTTCATTTTACAACGAACCTGCGAAGTCGAAAGATTAGAATAAGAGAACCCACCGCCCCGTTTATTACAAAATCCTTATGACGTGCGAAGGAAAATTTCTGCCTCATTTCCTCCTAAAGTCTTCCCTCCTGATTGCGAAAGCCTGTTTGCCTTGTTATAATAAAATGTAATCTAAGATTTATTTATTATTTATTTGAACTTGCTTAGCTTTTCCTTAACCTGCGGAGGCTCAGATATGTTCCAACGTTACAATGTCTTTTTCGCCAGTCTGGCGATCACGCTCCTGATCGTCACGGGTTTTAGCTTCGTCCTGTATTCGGATCACGAATATTACCATAATTTAGCTCTAAGGCAGGTTGAAAGCACCGTTTCCATGGCGGCCGCTGACGTTTCGAAAAACATCGGCAGCTATGTGGCGGAACAAATAACGATCTCCGAAGGTATGGCCGCGGATTCTTTTCTGTGGGACTGGCTGGCGACGGAACCGGATGCGTATAATAAAGACGACGTTCAGCCGCTCTTGCGCTATCTGGGCGCTTACCAGAAAAAATATAAGTATAATCTCGTCTTTCTTATTTCCGATAAAAGTCTCCGTTATTATTATCAAGACGGGCTTATCAAAACTATCTCGCCGGACGAGCCGATCGATGTCTGGTATTATAATTTTCTCCGTCTCGGGCGTGCGCATGATATTCAACTCGACCGTTCCGAGATAGACAATTACGCTTCATCAATCTTTGTAAACTGCCGCGTCGTCAACGATGCGGGAGAGTTTCTCGGCGTTATCGGATCCGGGCGAAAAATCAACAGCACTCAAGAACGCATAAACCGCTCCTGCGAGGAACTGGGCCTCAACATTTACGTTGTAAATACCGAAAACGCCGCAAATTCTTTGCATTGGACGATGGACTATTTTAAAACGCCGGAAGAAGTCGCCCGCTTAACGGGCCTTTCCCCCGAAGAAATCTCTACGCCGCACCCGCGGACTGATCCTATCTGGCTCGGCACCCATTGCCTGAAGATCGAACACGACGCCAATCTTCACTGGAACTTTATCAT
>CAJPUA010000127.1 GCA_905373705.1 uncultured Schwartzia sp.
CCTCAACAGTAATCTCGCCGATGTCGTAGACATTCATGTCGGCATCCTTAGCGCCCTCGGACTCGCCGGCCGCTTTTGCCGGCTGACACCACAGCCCCGCCGCTAGAAGGCAAAATGCTGCCGCCGCCCATCTTCCCTTTTTCCTGCCTGCCTGGCGCATCTTTCGTCCTCTCCTTTTTGCATATATCACGCTTCAGCGAGATGTCTATCCATAAAAAGCCCGAACGTTTTTGCTTTTGTCAAACAGTTGCTTTATTATTTATAATTGAGATTATTTCATCGACTAATTCATATTTTTACAATATATTATAAAAGACTTACGTTTTATATGCAAGTAAATTTGAAAAAATCCTATAAATCCTCATATAGATAAACCGTCTTTATTATTTCCCTATTTATAAATAAACGCCTCTCTTTTCTTCGGGCAAGACGGCAAATCCCGGCAAAAATTCGCCGGACGTTATCCGGAAAAAACGAGGCATGGATGATAAACACATAGAAGAATATCACATCGTGAACCGGAAGCGATTTTCGCTCCCCTTAGCTTCTACGCATCTAACCCATGCCTCGCAAGTTAGTTAAATGGACGAGAAAACAAGTGGCACCCTGACTTAGTTCATTGCCCTGCCATTTCTCTGTGAAAGAACTGCAATAGCAAGACTCCCCATACAGCTGCGGGACAGCTCCGGATTCCCACCGGATTCCCCACCTTGAGCCTGACGGCCGTTTCTCTTGTATGAAATTGTCCGGCGCCTTCCCCGCGCCAAAGCACTGACGAAACTTTTTTCTTCCGGTATCCGGTTAACCGGATACAATCGTGAATCCAATGTGAAATATAAATGGCAACGGTCACTTATATTTATAAGTTTATCATCTCATTTTCATATTTCCATAGGACTTTTAACCTTTTTCCTGTACTTCAAAAGCGAAATACTATTTCTTCGCTAATCCCAGGCGATTTTATCTCCGTCCTCGCGCAGAACGCGATAAAGCCCCTCTTCCTTATCGACCAGAACGTTGATTATCTCCCAAAGCCGTTTCGCCCGCGCTTCATTTTCCGGCGTCGCCTCGTACCACGCGGCATACATCCCCGCTTCGGGATCGCTGCTCATACCGGTCATAACGTCAGGGAAATACTTTTCCAGGTAAAAATTCAAAAAAGCTTCCCAGTTATAGCCGTTCATGTAGGCTTCATTTTTCTCCTCCTTACGCTCGTCACGCAGAGCGGCTTTTCTCATCGAACGCCAGCGCCCGTCACAAAAGCCCCGCGTAGAGGCTGGCGGCAAAGACGGTGATAATCCCCGCAGAAATGAGGGCCAGCGAGCTCATCGCGCCCTCGACCGCCCCCATCTCCATCGCCTTCACCGTGCCGATCGCGTGCGACGCCGAGCCGATAGCGATGCCCCGGGCGATGGGGTTCTCAATCTTCGCCCAGCGGCAAAGGGGCTCCGCGATCATATTCCCCAAAATGCCCGTCATGATAATCACCGTCGCCGTAATCGCCACATAGCCGCCCAGCTCCTCCGTCACCCCCATGCCGATCGCCGTCGTGATCGACTTAGGGAGCAGCGTAACATAGGACGCATGGCTTAGGTGGAAGAGCGCCGCCAGCGCCAGCACCGTCGTCAGGCTCGTGACCACGCTGCTCGTGACGCCCACCAGCACCGCCGCGAAATTGCGCTTCATCATGCCGAGCTGCTCATAAAGCGGCAGCGCCAGGCAGATCGTCGACGGCGTCAAAAGCCAGCCGATATACTTCGCGCTGGCGTAATACGTCCCGTAATCGATGCCAAACGCCGCCAGAAAGCCGATCGTCAGGGCGATCGCCACCAGCAAAGGGTTAAAAATCGGCGATTTCAGCTTGCTCTTGATGACAATCCCCGCCCCATAAAAGGCAATCGTAATAAACACGCCGAAAAAAATCGACGTTTTCCAAAATTCGCTCATACAACTTCCTCTTTTTCTCTCTTATTTTCTATTTTTCGTCAAACGCAGCCGGGAAAACGCGTCTCCCGGGCTTTTTAGCGCCGCCGCATGCCTTATCCGGCGCTCTTTTCGTGCAGCACCTTATCTCGCAGGCGACGGCGCTGGGCGCGGAGAATAAACTGCGTAAAGCGCCCGGTGACGACGATAACCAATGCCGTCGAAACCAGCGTGATCACCAGATACGCTCCCAGATCCGGCCGCAGAACGCCCCATGCCTGCATGAGCCCAACCGCGGGCGGGACAAACAGCACCGGCATGAGTTGAATGAGAAAGCCCACCGCCTCCCGGATGTCCCCCGCGGCCAGCCACTTCCGATCAAGCGCCAGAAAGAGCAGCAGTATCCCATAGATACTGGCCGGCACGGGAAGGGGAATCGCCGCGTGCAGGACTTCCCCGATAAACGCAAACGCGAGAATAATTGAAAACTGCTTCACAAATTTCATAGCCAATCCTTCTCCTTCCTCAGCCGCTCAGCGTCCCAACACCTGATCCACGTAATGCTCGATCATCTCCTCGGTGCGCGCGAAGCCCAGGCGGCAGCTGTTCAGCGTCAGGTCGTACTGATCGGCTTTGCCCCAGACACGCCCGGTGTAATAATCGTGGTAGGCGAGGCGGTTCTCGTCGTTCTCCTTCACGCGCTGCTCCGCCGTCCCCTCCGACAGCGAATAGCGGCTCATCAACACCTTCACCCGCGCCTCGAACTCTCCGCACAGAAAGACCCGCACACAGTCCGGGCGATCGCCGTACACGACATTCCCGCAGCGCCCGATCAGGATAAAATCGTCCGGCGGCAAAAGCTCCGCCAAAATCGTTTTCGCCCCCCGGCGCACCCCGCTTTTATCCGCCGCCAGCGAAATCGCCGACAGCAGACTGTTCATCGGCCGCTCGGCGAAAAACTCCGGCGCCCGCTCAAATACCCCCGTCGCCTTTCCCGCCTCCGTCAGCGCCCGCATATCATAAAGCGGCAGCCGGTACTTATCCGCCAGCGCCCGCCCGATCTGCGTTCCGCCGCTGCCGCACTGCCTCGCCAACGTAATGATCATAAACGACCCCTTCTTCCTGTTCACTCGATAAAGAATACGACCTCGTATTGTAGCACGAAATTGCGCGCCCGGCAAATTTTATAAAAGGCGGCGGCACTATTTTACTTACGGCGAACCGCCTTGCCGTAAAAATTCCCTCGCATTTCCCAAATGGCTGGACGTACGCGACACGGCCCTGCATCAGCTTCGCCAATATCCTGTAAGCCGCCCTCCGACGGAAGCAAAATGTAAACGCAAATGAAGCGCAGGTGGTGAAAGGCGGTGCCGTTCCCGCTGATATGGAGCGCGTGGCACAGGGCGCGTGGCACAGAAAAAAGCCCCGGCAGAGCCGGGGCTTTTGATGTTGCAGTAGAGATATCTTAGAAAATGAAGCTAAGTTCCGTCCAGAGGGCGTTGGTCTTGTGATCGGAAACGAGTTCCTTGCCCCAGTAGTACTGGACCTTGCCCACGACGTTCTTCAGCGGCGCCCAGCTCAGACCGACTTCCCAGCCCTTCTCGCCGCCGTTCATCGGACCAAATTCACGGTAAGTGGAGTGAATGGTGGACAGTTCGCCAAGGTGACGATAGCCGACGAAGGCACCCCAGGAACCCATCTGGCTGGCCTTCGCACCTTTGTAGTTGAGCTGGACTGCATAGGAATGCTTATGCTTAGAATCAATTTTCCCAAGGGCTCCGCCGTCATTAATGCCAGTCGCCTGTGCATAGGCACCGGTCAAGCTGACGTCCTGACTGAATTTGTAGCCAAGGCCGACATTCCAAATGTTGACTTCCGTGCCATCGAACAGGGCTTTCATCTCTGCTTCCTGCTTGACCCGCTGGAAGCCAAGACCCCACGTAAACTTCTGCGCCCGGTCATTGTAGACCTCAACGCCCTGATAGTTGGACGTCTTTTCAAGAATGTAGTCCGTCTTCCCCGCATTGGTACCGCCATTTGCGAAGACTTTATAGTTATCATCATTGATACGACCCGCCGCAAGGCTCAGCTTGACATCCTTGCCGAAGACCACCTGGCCGCCCGCCATGCGATAGTCAGAAACCATGCCATAGTCCGCCTGAGTCTTGAAGGGGATCTTACCAAGGTCGATCTTCGTCGTGCCATAGACGCCTTCCACATAGATACGATCCACCGTAGCGGACGTTTCATTGGCAGCCGTATTCATGTTATCGCCCTTGCCGTAGTCAATACGCGCCTTGCCCACCCAGTTCTCGTTGATGCGCGCCGTAGGTTCAAGGCGGAAGAGAACTTGGTTCGTGTTCTTGTTCTCTAATTCATGGTTACCCATCTTTTCCTCAGTGCGATGGATGTACCGATAGCGAACGCGGCCCGTCCACTTCACGTTGTCGACCTTCTTCTCGAGGGCCGCCACGCGAACGCCGAGGTTATTGAGCTCATCGGCAAATTCCGCTGCCAAGCGGTCGATCATGGCCTTGTCAGCGCCGTTAACGCCGGACTTCGCCATGGCGCGCGCCACCATCTGCGCCATCTCATAGCGGGTGATCTCCTGATC
>CAJPUA010000128.1 GCA_905373705.1 uncultured Schwartzia sp.
ATGTGTCGGTGCAGAAGAAGATCGTCGATCTGCTTCTCTCCATTCAGAGGAAGACGCAGCTGTCCATCATTTTCATCTGCCATGACTTGGCCTTGGTCTATCAGATGTGCCATCGGGCTGCCGTCATGTATCAAGGAAGCGTCGTGGAGGTACTGCCCGCTGGGAAACTCCGGGAAGCGAAACATCCGTACACGCAGAAATTGTTAAGTTCTATCTTCCCTTTGCGGGGCAAGAAAAGAATAGAGCCATCGACGACTGCGCCCGAAGCGGACGGCCCGGTAGAAATTCCAGTGAGCTGAGTGGCGCCGGATGGTGCTGCGGGCAGAGACACGCGCACAGCCGATAAAGTTTTTAACTGTTGGATATGCCGCTGGCAACATGCCAAAAGCAAAAAAATTAAGGGGGAAAACAACGTGAAAAAATTCTTAACCGCCGCTGCTGCCGCAGCAGCCATCATGACCGCAAATGCGGTCAGTTACGCCGCCGCCAATCCCTTTGAGGATGTACCGGCAGATCACTGGGCCTACGACGCGGTGGCACAGCTTGCCGCCGACGGCGTCATCGAGGGCTACGGCGACGGTACTTATCGGGGGGACCAGGAGATTACCCGCTACGAAATGGCGCAGATGGTGGCTCGGGCTATGGCGAGAACCAACGTCAGCGGTGCTGACCGCGCCATGATCGATCGTTTAGCCTCTGAATTTGCCGACGAACTGAACAGCCTTGGCGTTCGCGTAGCCGCCTTGGAAAAAAAGGTAGACAACGTGAAGTGGAAGGGCTGGATCGGCTACGAGTACTGGCGGGACAGCCATGCGCAGCCGACGAATGATAACATCGGCAATACCTCCGACGGGTCGGCCTACAAATGGCAGAAGGTACAGTTCCAGCTGAATCCTGTCGTCACCATCAACGAGCACTGGATCGGCCGGGCGCGCCTCAAATATTATTCTGATATGAATACGGCGAAGAATAATACGGCGTCGGACGCCAATGAATTTCGGATTGACCGTGTCTGGGTCGAAGGAAAATATGGCAATACGAAGATTCAGCTCGGTAAGATTCCCTATGAAACGCGCTTAGATCGCGGGCTTGTCTTTGGAAACCGGATTTCTGGCGGAATCCTGACCTTTGGCAATCAGCTCCAAGCTACGATCGGCGCCGGCCGGCAGGCCCGCGACCCGAATCGGAACAGAGCGAATACCGTTGATAATATGCAGTTCCTGGAACTGACGTATCATGCCAGTGATAAACTTGACCTCGGGGCGGCGTATTATCATCTGAAAAATGACAGCGCTTATAAAACGGGAAATGGCCGTTTCCGAAAGAGCTGGGACACAACAGATGCGTTTGGCAGCGATGACCGCAATATCTGGGAAGTCGGTATGACGTATACTTTCTCGCCTCAGTGGCTGATGAACGTTGCTTATGCGAAGTCCAACGGCGATTGGGAAACGAAGTATAAGCAGGCGTACACGATTGAACTTGCCTATAACGGAGGCATCTATCCCGATATGAAGCCGGGCAATTTCGGCGCATTCTTGGCCTATCGTTATCTGGGACGCGGCGCGGTTATTGGGCCGACCTACAACGAAGTTTATTACAACTATAACGGCAGCCAGAAGGGGTGGAACATCGGCGGGGCCTATGTGTTCGCGAAGAATGTCATGGGTACGGTGCAGTACTGGCGCGGCAAGGATATTGAAGCGGCAGGCGATACCGATATGTCCACGCTCTACACGACTCTCCAGTTCTTCTTCTGATTTTTGTTCCTTTTTTTTACACGAGATTTTTCGAGGCAGTCCTTGCGGGCTGTCTCTTTTTTGTGCTTGCCGCCGGGGACTCTTCCTGACATCGGGCGAAGAGCATGGTGTGGTAGTCAGAGACGCGGGAGGTGAGGAGGCTGTTTACGATGTCCATGGAAAATACCGAGCCGACGATTTTTTCTTTGGCTGCGTTGATGCGGTCGAGGTAGAGGGAAACTGCTTCAGGGAGCCGGCGGGTATGGGTGCGGTAGAGGAAGCAAAGATAGTTGTCGCCGGGGACGTAGATTGTTTCTTCCGCCGGATAATGCTCGGGGTGGTCGATTTTGAGAAAGTAGGAAGGGGAAGTGAAATCCCGACGGCGGACGTCATTTTCATCGTATAGGGCGCCCAATAGGAAATGGGGCCAATGATTGTGGTGGAACCCTTTGAGGAAAAATTCGTTGGCGATATTCGTTTCGTTGCCCACCGCCGACGCGATGTCTAATTTCGGCGAGCGCAGGATGAAGTATTCCGGGAAGTAGGTCGTGAATAGGGTTTCCGGCTCGTGTTGCTTATAAAAATTGAAGTAGTAGGAAAGATTGGCGATGGTTGCTTGCAGCGCTTGGAATTCCTGCACGCGCTCTTCTAAGTTGCTGTAAATTTGGCGGTATTTGTCCATGGTGACGTTTGGGTTGTTTTCGCTGAGAAGCTTTTTGATGTCGGAGAGATACGTTTGGGAGCGCACGCCGAATAGGATGCGGGTGAGCTGCAGCGCCTGTTCCGCCCGATAGTAACGGTAACGATTTTCTCCGACGTAGGCGGGCTTTAAGATGTCGATACGGTCATAGTGCTTGAGGGTGTCCACCGGGGTATGGGTCAGGGCGCTGAATTCTTTGATCGTCATGAGGGAAGCGTCTTTTTCAGGCATGGATATTTCTCCCTTTCTTTATGTCGCTCATACGAAGCGGGCGATGCCGCAGCTTTCAGAATAGGTGCCATAAGATGCCGCGCGGTGGGGCAGTGCCTCGCCATAGCAGCAGATGTGGTCGTGATAATATTTTTGGGAGAATTTTTTCTGTAGGGACTTTGGTAGCCGCTGGTGGACCGCATGGGTAAAGAGGCAGTTGGGGAAATACTGAGTTCCGGCGGCCTTGGCGAGGAGGAGGGCGCGTTCTCTTACTTCGCCCAGCCAAATGCAGTCGCCAAAGAGGTGGTGTCCGGCGTATGCGGCGTTGTAGTGCAGCGTGCCGCAGTCGACAGATAGTGCCGCTTGCAGGGGCAGGGCCGCGCCTTTTTGAAGGCGCGGCCCTTTTCGGCATATCGCTGCGATCGTTTGGGCGGCGGCGTGGGCGCTTCGGATCCCGGCGCGGTCGGCGGGAAACGTGAGCAGGATGTGATTGGATGCTTGGGTAATCTTGCGGCAGGATGCGGTGCTTTCTCCGTAAGCAATGATCTCGGAGAGAATAAGGGAAAAGAGCGCGGCAAAGGTCGGATTACGGATGAAATTGGTACTGGCTGCTGGGGAAAAGATCCGGGCGCACAGGATGGCGGCGTCGACGGTTTCGACCGACGAGAGGTCGGGGAAAGAATTATTTTTGAATGACATGGCAAATCCTTTCACAAAACTATTGACATGTGAGTTACTCACGCCTTTATAATAACATACATGATGCGTCATGACAAGGACGCGAGGCGAGAGAACCGCTTGTGGCAGGGAGGCGATGGGATGGGGGAACGATGGAAGCGGTGGATGACGAGCGGTCTTTTCTGTGCTGTGATGTCGTCTTTGGTCTTCAGTGTGATGAATGCGTTGGTCAAGGCGGTCAGCGTCCATATTCCTTCCAATGAGATCGTCTTTTTCCGCAGTGCCATCGGGACGGTTCTGATCCTGCTCTTGATGCGCGTGCAGGGGGTACGAGCCTCGCATGTCGGCATTCCCCTCTTGGTGCTTCGAGGCAGTTTGGGCGCGCTCTACATGTTGGCGTATTTTTATACCATCGCATATATGCCCTTGGTAGATGCGATCATTTTGGTCAATCTCTCGCCGGTCTTTTCCTTTATCTTGGCGGCCATTTTCCTGAAAGAAAAATTGCCGGAGCGCATGGGGTTGATTTTGCCGGTGATTTTCGCAGGGGCGATGCTGACCATCAATCCTTTGGGCTACTCTACTTATTCGGCGGTGGCGTTCTTTGGGATTGCCGCTGCGGTACTTTCCGGGGCGGCGGGGGTCTGCATTCGCTATTTGAGCCGTTCCTTTCACGCCTACGAGATCATTCTCTATTTTATGGCGGCGGCAACTTTGATTTCGATTCCTTTGATGTGGCGGGATTTCGTCGTGCCAACCCCGTGGGAGCTGTTCCTGCTCACTGCGATGGGCGTCGTGTCCCTCTTGGCGCAGGTGTTTTTGACGAAAGCGTTCACCCATGAGAACGTGGTGATTGTGGAGGTCGTCCGCTACATTGGGATCCTGTTCAATGCGTTTTGGGGCTTTGCGATCTGGGCGGAGATTCCGACGTGGAACGTCGTCGCCGGTGGGGCTCTCATCGTGTCCGGCTGCATTCTTTTGTCTCACGCGGCAGCGAAACGTCGGTAAATATTTCATGTGAAACATTTGTTCTAGGGAAACACTGATAAAATGAAATCCGTCAGATTGGTGCAGATTTTTCGTCCTATCAAGGAGAGAAACCGGACGCATAGCAGGGCTATGCGGAGGATTTGTCGACGCAGAGAGGGCGAAAAATCTGCACCAAGATGGCAGTGCTGAATCAGCGCTTCC
>CAJPUA010000129.1 GCA_905373705.1 uncultured Schwartzia sp.
CTTCCTGCGGAACCAGCCCCAAGACCCAGCAGGCCAGCGCCGCGAAAATCGAGGTGACCGCGAGGGGAATTTTCTCCGTGATGAACAATATCGCTACGACGATGAGTAAAAGCAAGCACTTCGTCGCCGGATCAAAAGCGAAAAAATCAAACATTCCGTTGCCTCCCTTGGTTATTTTTTGGATTTTTGCTGCTTTTTTGGCGCATCGCCCGGCCGGAAATTTTCGTCCGAAGAAAGTAAGGGCGGGCGCGTCAGCGCGTGGTCGGTGAAATGCTCCGGCAAAATTGATTTCTGGCTGTCAAGTCCGCGGTAATAATTGCCTTGTGGGAATGTCGTGCCGTCGTTTTTCTCCTCGGGGGTTTTTCCGTCGCTGCGGTTCATCGTGTCGCCTCCTTTCTTCCGGCAGAATGATGGTCAGGAAAAGAATACCACGATAGTAATATTCATGAAAAATATAAATATAAAACCAATATAGCAGTAAATTAGAATATATCGAACTTTTGGAATAAGAGTTATTCTTTTTGCGGAAACTACCGTTTGGGAATAAAAAAGGGAAACGGTTGTCATCCGTTTCCCTTTTGCTGTTTGTTTTGAGCCTTTTTCGCGTTGTTTTGGTATCCGGCGCGCATGCGTCAGGTGCCGGAGCAGCTGCGCGATAGGGCGTGGATCACGCCTTGCCCGGAGTCTTGCCGTGGGGGGCGCTTTTTTCCTTCGCGTCCTCGTCCACCAAATCTTTCAGCAGTCCTAAGCGCCTGCGGTGCATGAGGGCGTCCTGCTTTTTTGTCAGCGGATTCAGCTGATATTGCGGCTCCGTCTTGTCCGTGTTGGCGACTTCGTCGTACCAGATATACTTTCCTTCGGGATTTTCTCCGTTTTGCCGGTTCATGCTCGCTGCCTCCTTTTTTACATCGAATGCGCCAGGCGCAATGGCTGCGGCAGCTTTCCTTCGATGATTTCCATCAGGAAGGACAGCTTGTTGCGGTGCAGCATTTCGTGCTCTTCCGCGAGAAGGGGAACGAGCTGGTACGTCGGCGCTTCCTCCCGGCGCATCTCGTTCCACCATACATAGCGAGGATAGCCGCTCATCGTGTGATTCTTTGTCCCGTTCATCATATCTTCTCCTTTCGGTTCCGGTAGTTTTTCGGTTGGTTACAGTGTAGCCGATTCCTCGCCGGAATAAAAATATCGGTTACGCATTGGAATTATTCCCGAAAAAGGATACCTTTTATTCAGGAAGAAGCGGAAAACAAAAAAAGCCGGACAGCGGCGGCTCACCTTAAAACGCCGACTGTCCGGCGCTCCCTCGTGCGGAGGGAGCATGGCAATCCGAGGCTCCGCCGCCAAAAGGTTAAAAACCAAAAGGAGGGTACAGCGGATTCGGTAATTTCATTCTAGGCATACCCGGCGTAAAAGAAAAATATCAATTTGGATTAAAAGAACAGAAAAATTGGAATATTTTCCTCCTTGACGCTAGGAAAATGCTCCTCTATTATAAAAGATAAGCATATTCTTACGAGTGGAGATGGGTTACATGGATACGCAGCATTACCGACATTTTTTGGCCGTAGTGGAAGCCGGAAGCATGACCGCCGCCGCGGAATTCGTCCATATTGCTCAGCCCGCGCTTAGTAAGCAGATTCGCGCGCTCGAGGAGTATTTTGGGGCGAAGCTCATTATCACCCGGCGCGGCAGCAAGCGCATCATCCTGACGGACGCCGGGGAGATTCTGTATCACAAAGCGAAGTACATCTGCTCGCTTGAGGACCGGACGCAGAACGAGATCGACGAGCTGACGAACGGCGATCACGGAACGCTGCGCTTTAGTCTCGCTAATTCTCGCGCCACGCCCTTTATCTGCCGCTGCTTAAAGCCTTTTCACAAGCTGTTTCCCCACGTTGTTTTTGAGCTCTACGAAGGAGGCTTAAAGGAGCAGCACGATCAGCTTTTGAGCGGTATTACTGAAATTGGTATTTTGAGCGTTCCCATTACCCACCAGAATGAGTTTGAGGTTCTTTTCCGCCGCGATGAGGCTGTCGCGGCGATCTTCGCCCGTGATTCACGGTACCTGAACGCGGGAGAAAAGACGGTGGGGCCGGAGCAATTGGCGGAGTTTCCCCTCTGCATGTCGGCGGGCTGCTATATGCACTTCAAAAAGATGTTTCGCGATCTCGGACTTACGCCGAATATCCTCTCCGTCTGCACGACGCGGACTTCAGTGATGAAGTGGGTGGAGGACGATTCCGTGGTGGGGGTCGTTCCCCTCGATCCTTTGGAGGTTATGCCGTCGGGGCTGCGCTCGCTGCCGATCCGCGATGTCGATTTCGCGCTTTCGAAAACGGTAGTAAAGGTCAAGGGACGCTCTCTTTCCATGATCGCGAAAAAGTTTCTCGAATTTTATGGCCAGCTCGACGAAGCGCGGCGGGGGAAAGCCGTCCGGAAAAAGAATCGGGCGGAATGAGAGCGCGTCCGGTCCCTGCTCTTTATAACACGGTATTTTGGTAAACGTATGTTCCACGTGGAACATAAAAATGAATTTTGCGTGTGGGCTTTACTTGAAATACGGGAGAAGGAAAACATTTATCAAAGGATAAAAACGTCGCCGTCACGAAAAAATGTGGCGGCGACGTTTTTATTCGGGGAGAATAGACGAAGTGAGGAAAAATGGGAAATGGCGCGATCGCTGAAAAATGGGCAGGAAAATTTCGTCGGCGCGGCGAAATTTTCTCCGAGGAGATGACTCGGATGAAAGAACTCGTTCTGGCATGTCCAACGCTGCGGCGTGAAGTCCTCCGCGACGCCAAGGGAACGGCGCTCACCGTGCGCTTTCTACCGGGGCGGCTTCATCGTGACCCGGGAGAATTGCGGGCGTATTTGCAGGCGCTGCTCACGAAGCCTCTCGGCTTTGAGCGGGTGTATCTTTGCCCGTCAGGTTGCGGCGGAGGAACGACAGGACTTCGAGCTGGTGCGGCGGAGCTGGTGATTCCCCGAACCCGGGATTGTCTCGATATTTTACTCTCGGGGGACACGCTGACAACGCTGCGGCGCGATATGCACGGCATGTTCCTGACGGAAAGCTGGGCGGACTATTCGAAAAGCTCCTGCATCGACTATGACCGGGTCGTAGCGCGGATGGGCCGCGAGGCGGGCGAGGCGTATCTGCGCCGCCTTTACCAAATGATACATGATTTTTATATCATCGACACCGGCTGTTACGATTTGCAGCCAGTGAAGGACTACATCGCGCCCCTGGCGAATCTCCTCGCGGCGCGAGTCACCGTGGTGCCAGGACCATGCGGTATCCTGAAAAAGTTGTTTACGGGGCGCATTGACGAAGATTTTCTCGTCGTCCCGCCGGGCGGTGAGGTGACGCGGGACGCTTTTTTGGCGAATGGCTGAAAGCCACGCGGCCACAGTAAGGCAGTTTTGCTTTTTGTTTCGAATCTTCGCGGCGAATTTTCCTTTTCCGAATCGCCTTTCCCCGGCAGGCATATTCACCTGGCAACGGCCAGACTCCGGGATCTCTGTTGCCGGGCAGTCTTAAATTGGCTGCAGGCCGCTGCGTGGGGCGGCAGCCGGAGAGATTGGATGGCGGATTTTGTCCGATGGCAGGAAATTGAGGCCCGGCAGCGAATAAATATAGCAAAGAAACACGAAGGAGCCCCCCCGAAGTTCCACGGCAGGCACGTCTCATAAAGCCGACAGGGCAACGTGCCAATGGTCGCGTGGAGAAACGGCACGGATACTTTTCGATAAGGAGCCGATGAAGATGACGACGGAAGAATTCAGGACGCAAGCGGAAAAACTGGGATTTTCCAAGTGGGAAATCAAGGGGCAGATCGATCTTCATGAAAAATTTCTGCGCGAGGGATTAAGTCCGTTCCTTACGAAACGGTGCTGGAGGCGCGCAAGAGTTCTTCCTGCCTGGAGCTTTTCGAGCGGCATAACGCTGATCGTGGTCGGGCAGCACAGCCCAGCGCTAAATAAAGCGGAGGCGCGGACAATAAAATAGGGCTTCCCAAAAACGGGGGATTGTGATAAAATATTTTTATCGATAAGGAGTGAACGATAATGTATTTTGATGATTACGATTCTCCGGTTTTTCGTCCGCCCAGTGAAGCGTATAGCTTCATTTTGCGCCTTACGCGCGGCTGCGCTCATAATAAATGCACCTATTGCAATATGTATCGCGGCGTGCCGTTTCAAGTCCTGACCGACGAGGAGATCGAGCGGCAGATCATGATGGCGAAAGGGTACAATGCGGCTGGCGTGCGGCGCGTCTTTCTGGCGGACGGCGACGCGCTGGTGCTTTCTACGGAGCGGCTTTTAAAGGTACTCGCCACTCTGCGGCGCGTGTTCCCGCATTTTGAGCGAGCGTCCTCGTATGCCGCGCCGAAGGATATCCTGCGAAAAACGCCGGAAGAGCTTAAAGCGCTTCGGGAGGCGGGACTTACGCTGCTTTATTACGGCATGGAAACCGGAGAATCGTAATCATCAAAATACATTAT
>CAJPUA010000130.1 GCA_905373705.1 uncultured Schwartzia sp.
ATTATGGACTGCGCATCCCGCGGCAGATTCTGCGCCATGAACTCGCCCTGCATGCGCCCCGCTTCCCGATCGTCGGACATCGCGCCGAACACCGTCTTATCGCTCAGATCCCGGTTCAAGATCACGACAGGAATCCCTGCGTCCCGCGCCTTCTGGACGACGGGCGTGATGCTCGTTCCGTCCACGGCGAGAAGGACGATCGCGCTCACATGGTCGGCAATCGCCTGATTGAGCTGATCGATCTGAAGATTGCCGTCGCCTTTAGCGTCGAGGAACTCGACATCCAGCCCCTCTGCCTGCGCTTTGGCCGAGAACGCAGCCTTGATCTGCCCGCAGAAGGTGTCCGAATCATTATGGTTGGCGTAGAGCACCTTGCCCGAGCCGCCTCTTCCCGGCAGAGAACAGCCGCTCAAAGCGCAACATACCAGAAGACTTAAAAGAAATAACAGCAGTTTTCGAGATAATTTCATCCCATCCTCCCCTTTCACATAAATCATTATAAACCGATTAACCTACTTGTTATACTATATAATTCTCCTCTTATCAAGAGATTCCTTCCCGAAAAATAATTTTCGAATCTTGGCGCGCCTCTTTTCGCCGCGTGACAGATCGGATCCCGCGGCGAAACTCCTCCGCCAAAAAGATAACGTCAAAGGAGACGCCGCTTTCTCGCACTGTGACGAAATCACTCGACAGAAAAAAAGGCAGCCGCTATAATGAAGAAAACATGTGTATTCATATATAAAGGAGCAAGATACTATGGGAAAAGTCCTCGTCATCGGCCGCGGACCGGCCGGTATATCGGCCTCTATTTACATGCAGCGCGGCGGCCTTGAGGTCACGGTCGTCGCCAAAGACGACGGCGCCCTTTCCCGGGCGGAAAAAGTCGAAAATCTCTATGGACTGGAAAAGCCTCTCACCGGGCGGGAGGTTATCCAACGCGGCGTCGCGGGGGCCAGGCGGCTCGGCGTCACATTTAAGGAAGCGGAGATCGTTTCCCTTACGCGGGGCGCGAGCGGACGCGGCTTTCTCACCAAGACGGCGGGCGGGGAAGAGCTTTCCGGCGACGCCGTCGTCCTCGCCGCCGGGGTCGCCCGCTCCGCGCCCTCCGTTCCCGGCCTGTCAGACTTCATCGGCAAGGGCGTCAGCTACTGCGCCATGTGCGACGCCATTTTTTACCGCGGCAAAACGACTGCCGTCTTAGGCGCAGGCGAGTTCGCCCAGCATGAAGCGGACATTCTGTCTCTGGTCGTCGGGAAAGTCGTTCTCCTCACGAACGGGCTGCCGTCGCCGAAGATTGAGGGGCGTTACGAAATCTACACCACGCCGCTTCAAGCCGTCACGGGGGATACGCGCGTACGCCATGTACAGCTGACCGACGGCAGTGAGCTCGCCGTCGACGGCCTCTTTCTCGCCTGGGGAACCGCCGGCAGCACCGACCTGGCGCGCCGGATCGGCGCGATCATCAAAGACAATCACATCTGCGTCGATGAACACATGGCGACGAACGTGCCCGGTCTTTACGCTGCCGGCGACTGCACCGGGGGGCTGCTCCAGATCGTCAAAGCCGCCCACGACGGCGCCGTCGCCGGACTTTCCATTCTAAAATATCTCCATTTCTGAGAGCTCACCGCCAATGAAAACGAAAACCGATCTTTTTATCCGGCATTTTTCCTTCTGGCCGCACCTCACAGAAGAACAGCGCGCCTTTTTAAACGACCACACCCGTGCCGTCCGCTACCCTCGCGGTACCACCGTGCAGGATGCCAGCGGCTGCGTCGGCGTCCTGCTCATCAAGACGGGACAGCTTCGCGCTTACATGCTCTCCGAGGACGGACGCGATGTGACGCTTCACCGGCTCGGTCCCGACGGAGTCGGCATCATGGCGGCGATCTGCTCATTGGAAGCGGTGACCTTCCGCGTCTTTATCGACGCCATGGAAGATACCGAGGCGCTTCTCACGGATTCTGCCGCTTTTCGCCGTCTCACCGAAGAAAACGTTTATGCTCGCTGTTTTGGCTATGAACTGGCGTCGGCACGGCTCTCGGAAATGCTGGAAAAATTGCAGCAGGTACTGTTTTTAAGCGTAAATCGACGCTTAGCGCTCTTTCTCCTCGAAGAGAGCCAGCGCCACGGGGCGCTTATCTCCCTCACCCACGAGCAGATCGCCCGCAACATCGGCAGCGCCCGCGAAGTCGTCAGCCGTCTTTTGAAAGAGTTTGCCCGCGACGGCATTGCCGAAGGTTCCCGAGGCGCTCTGCGCCTCTTAGACCGCGCCCGCTTAGAAAAAATCGCCGCACCCGAATGAGTCGCACCGGCAAAAGAGCGCGGCATTATTGCGGCGCAAGTGATGCGGGAATGGTTCCCCTTTTTGCGCCAGTTCCTTTTTACCAGCTTTTCCCCTTGCGCCAAAAATCCGGGGTCAAAATCGCCAGGACGGTGAAAATTTCCAAACGACCGAAGAACATGGAAACGCAGGCGACGGCCTTAGAAAACGTCGGCAGCATGGCGTAGGTGCTGGTCGCCCCAGCGATGCCAAAGCCCGGCCCCACGCTGGCCATGGTGGAAATGCTGACGCTCACCGCGTCGATCATGCGAATGCCGTCAAAAATAAGGAAAAAGGCGAATAAAACGTCCATCATGACATAGACGAAAAAATGGCGGGCGATATTAAAGAGGATCTGCGGCGGCAGGTGAACACCGTTCACGGTGACATAGCCCACGAATTTAGGATGGAGCTTTTGCCAGACGAGGGTCTTGACGAGGCGCAGCATGACGACGAAACGCAGGATCTTGAATCCTCCCGACGTTGAGCCGGCACAGCCGCCCATGAACATCAACAGGAGCAGCACGGATTTGGAAAACGACGGCCACGTATCAAAATCATAGGAAACGAACCCGGTCGTCGAACCAAGCGACGCCGTTTGAAATGCAGCATAACGAAATGCCGCGCCGAAGCTGAAATCCATCTCCGTCATCAGATCGAGGCCGATCAAAACCGTCGCGATGGCAAAGAGGAGCAAAAACGCGCGGTACTCCGTACTGCGCCAGACGACGCGCCAGCCGGTATGAACGGCGAGGACATACATGCCAAAGCTGCCGCTGGAAAGAAGCATCCACAGCCCCGCCCAGGCCTCGATGGCCGGGCTGTTAAAATGAATAAAGCTGTTATTCCAGGTGGAAAAACCGCCGGTCGCGATGGTCGTAAACGCGTGATTGAGGGCATCGTAGCCGCTCATGCCAAGCAGGCGGTACCCGATCATGCAAATAACGGTATAGACGATGTAGATGGAAAAGAGCGCAATGGCATTGTCACGAATGCGCGGACGCTGACGCTCAACCATGGGGCCGGTCGTTTCGGCGCGCAGAAGGAACATCGCCCCACGCCCGAACTGGGGTAAAAGCGCCATAAAGATGACGATGATCCCTATGCCGCCGATCCAGTTCGTCAGGCTTCGCCACAGGAGCAGGCTCCGCGGCAAAACGTCAAGATTGGGGATAAATGTCGCGCCGGTGCCGGAAAGCCCGGACACCGACTCGGCGAGGCTGTCCAGAGGGCTTAAATAGCCGCCCAGAAGGTACGGCAAAAGCGAGAAGAGCGACACCATGAACCAACCGCTCCCTGTGATCGCAACGCCTTCGCGCATTTCGATATCCTCGTCGCGTACCAACTGCCCGCGTTGTTTTAAGGCGGCTCCCCCCACGAGGCTTATCATTGCCGCGAAGAAGAACGCCGCTGCCGCGCCCGGTTCCTCTTGATAAATCGCGTAGGCGAGCGGCAAAGAAAGAACCAGGCTGACCGAGTAAGCAAGATTTCCCAGTATTTCCGCAATAATTCCCAGATTCAAAGGCTCGCCCCCTCACCAGCGATGTTCGGTCGTCGTCCGGCCGCCCAGCCAGAGCAGGAGGGCAAATATCTCCATTCGTCCGACGAGCATGAAAAAACAGCACAGGAGTTTAAACCCCGGCGCCAGATGCGCGTAGGTATCAAAGCCGTAAAGCCCCGACGCCGTACCGACGCTTGAGAGCATCCCGACGCCCAGGCCCACCGCTTCCGGCAGTGTAATGTCGGAGAGCGACAATAGCGTCGTAAAAATATAGAATACCGCCAATTGTAAGAAAAAATAGCAGAGAATATTGGCGACGATCTTCATCGACACGGTCTCTTTGCCCATGCGAATCTGTTCCACCATGTGCGGATGCAGGGTGCGCTTCATTTCGCTCAGCGTCATGCGGAAAAGAATGACAATGCGCTTGATTTTCAGACCCCCAGTCAAAGAGCCGATACAGCCGCCGATAAAGACGAGAAGTAAGAGAAGAAACCGGTCGAAATCCGGCCACGCGGCTACGGGAGCCGCCATAAAACCGCTCGTGCTGGAAAAAGACACGACCTCAAAGAAGCCGTACCGAACGCTGTCCGCCAGATCGTAAACGCCCACGTACCAGAGATGGAGGCTGACGCCAAAACCAAAAAGGAACAA
>CAJPUA010000131.1 GCA_905373705.1 uncultured Schwartzia sp.
CGTCCTGCCACGGCTGCGTCAAGGTAATGCCGACCAAGGAAGAATCGGCCATGCTGCAATGCGGCGCAGAGATTGGGGTAAAAGAAAAGCGCTCAGAGCGGCAGCAACCACTCTAAGCGCAGAAAAGATACTCTATGTAAAGTATAACACGAATAAAGGAGGATATGCAATCGTGAAAATATTAAGTCTTAAGTTGAGGGATTTTCGCGGCATTAAGGCCATGGAAATTCCTTTCAACAGTAAAGATACAGACATATTTGGCGCAAACGGCACGGGTAAGACAACGGTGGCGAACGCCATCTGCTGGCTCTTACTTGACCGTCCGGCGACCGAAGAAGTGGACTTTGATCCGAAAACCATCGGCGCACATGGCGTCCGGCATGCGGCCGCTATTGACCTGGAGCTTGACGACGGGCAAGAATTACTGCTGGCCAAGGAGTTTTACGAAAAGTGGACGCGGAAGCGTGGCGCAACAGAAGCCGAATTTACCGGCAACGTCACGGATTACTACGTCGACGGCGTAAGCGTGAAAAAGAAAGAATATATCGCTACTGTAGAGCGAGCTTGCGGGGTAGACATCGAGAAGCTGAAAATGCTGCTGGTGCTGGGTTACTTCGCGGACACGATGAAGACCGAGGATAAGCGAAAAATCCTTTTTGAACTGGCCGGGGAATTTACCGACGAAGATGTTTTTGAAAAAGCGCCGGAGCTGAAGGACTTGGCATCGTATCTCGCCATGCCCGGGAATACAAGCAAAACGTACACGATTGAGCAGTGGCGCAAGATAGCCGCTGAGCAAAGGAGCAGCCTGAATAAAAAATTGGAACTGCTGCCGACGCGTATCGATGAAGCGCAGAAACTCATCCCGGAGGATACGGCAGACGAGGAGGCGCTGGTAAATTCGCTCCAAGCGCTGGACGAAGAACGCACTAAGATTGAGGAGGAGCGTGCCAGCCTCAACACCGAGGATGGGCAAAAAGAAGCGTTGCGGGCGGCGATTGCCGGTCTTGACGTAGACTTGGCGACGAAACGGGCAGAGCACATAAAAAAGGGCGCAGAGGCGAATCGTGAAATCAACGAAGCGATCGACGCGCTGAACACGGAGCGCCGCAACGTTGCCGAGAATCTGGACGATCTCAAGCGGCAGCAACGAGAGAGCGAAACCCGCTGCGAACAAATGAAAGCGGAGCGCGAGCGGCTGGTGAACGAATACGCCGCCATACAGGCCAAGCAGTGGGATCATGGGCAGGAGACTTGCCCAAGCTGCGGGCAGACGCTTCCTGCTGATCGAATAGAAGAACTGCGGGCGGCGTTTAACGAAGAAAAGAGCAAGCAGAAAGCCCTGATCAACAAGCGTGGCCAAGCGTGCAGCAGTGACAAGATCGCGGCAGAAGAAGCGCGTATCGAAGACGCAAAGGCGAAAATTCCGGCGATGGAGCAAAAGCTCAAGGAGTGCCAGCAGCGGATCGAGAATCTGCGCGAGAGCCTCACTGAAGCACCGGCTTTTGAAACAACGGAGGCATATTTAGAGCTTACTAATCGCATAAACGACCTCAAAGCGAAATTGCAAGCCGGAAGCAGTGCGCCGGACGAAACGGCGAAAGTCTACGAGGAGAAGCTGCAAGCCGTCAAAAAGGAAATTCAAAGCGTTACGCTGCGCATCGCACAGACAAGAGCCGCGAAGGATAGCCAAAAGCGCGTTGCGGAGCTGGAGCAAGAGCTGCGGGACACGTCGGCGGCGCTGGAAAACATTGAGCGGGGGATCCATCTCTGCGAAGAATTTACCAGAACCAAGGCTGCGATGATCACCGACAGCGTCAACGAACATTTCCGTTTTGTCCGATTCATTCTGTTTCGCGATCAAATCAACGGCGGGCTTAAAGAAATCTGCGAGCCGACGGTGGAGAACAGCAATGGAGAATGGGTCGAATACCGCAGCGTGAACTACGCCGCGCAGGTCAATGCCAAGCTCGACATTGTCGATACCTTGAACCGGCATTACAAGACGAATCTCCCGATCATCATGGATCAGGGGGAGAGCGTCACGAATCCCTTGCCGGTTTCTGAGCAACTCATCCGGCTCATTGTATCCGCGCCGGACACCAAAGCGCTGCGAGTAAAAGTCAAAGAATAAAGAGGAGGACAAAAACATGACACAGACGGCAGTAACGACGACACAGCAGGCAGCTCCCACCGAAGCGCCGCAGGCGAATATGAGCGAGAGGTTCATGCAAAAGGTAATCCACGAGTTTTCCGGTAGCGTTGGCGAGGTCCAGATCACGGAATATCAGCGGCAACTCATCCAAGGATACTTCATCAAGGTAGACCGGGCACTCAAGACGGCAGACGCAGAGCGGGTACGGAAGAACGAGAACAACCGCGACAATAAGTACGATAACGAACTCCCCGTTACCTGGGCGCATGTCAACATGACCGATCTTGCGCTCGACATCGTGCACTACGCGAGACTTGGTCTTGACACGATGCAAGCAAACTTCATCACGCCGATCCCGTACCTTAACAAGAAAGAGAAGCGGTACGACATTAATCTCATGCTCGGCTACAACGGAATCAAGTACATCGCCGAAAAGTTCGCCCTTTGCCCGCCAAAGAACGTGACCATCGAGCTGGTTTACTCGACCGATAACTTCAAGCCACACAAGAAAGGGCGCGGCAACGACATCGAATCCTATGATTTTGAGATCATGAACCCCTTTGACCGAGGGGAGATTGTCGGCGGATTCGGCTACATCGAGTATGACGATCCCAAAAAGAATGAACTTGTCATTATGAGCATAAAGGATATTTTGAAGCGCAAACCACAGTACGCCAGCGTAAACTTCTGGGGCGGAAAGGCGAACGAAGGGAAGAACGGCAAGAAGATCGAGATCGACAAAGACGGCTGGTTTGACGAAATGTGCCGCAAGACCCTCATCCGCGAGGTCTATAGCCCCAAGCATATCCTGCTTGATCCGCGAAAGGTGGACGAGAACTATCAGTACATGCGCCAGCGGGAGGCACAGCTTCAGGCGGCACAGGATGACATGCATAACATCATCAACGTGACAGCGAACACGGTTCCGATAGAACAGACGGCGCAGCTTCCGCCCAAAACGGAACCGCAAGCACCAACTCTGCCGCCTACCAAAACGCGCACTATTGCTACACAGGAACCGCAGGAGGCGGCTATTCCGGTACAGGCAAAGAAGGCAACGCCGTCGGTCGCACCTGATCCGACCACAGCCGATACAGCCGATGACGGCCTCTATGCTGGCATGGCCTTCTAATCATGGAGATAAAAATACTCGCGTCAGGGAGCAGCGGAAACGCTTATATTATCAGCGATGGAAAGACCTCCCTGCTTCTTGACGCGGGGATTCCTTTCAAAGAGATTCAGAAAGGCTGCGGGTTCCAGACGAGTAGCATAAGGGGCTGTCTTGTTACCCACCGCCACGGTGACCATGCCAAGGCGATACCGAAGCTCCTGCAGCGAGGCATTACAGTTTACAGCAGCGCCGACGTGGCAGAGATTTATCCGGGCGTACATCAAATAGACGCGCTAAAGGAAGTTCCCGTCGGTACGCTCCGTGTCCTACCGTTTGAGGCGGAGCATGACGTACCGTGTTATGGCTATCAAGTGACATCGGCGGCGACAGGTGAGAAGCTCATCTACATTACCGATAGCGCGTATATCAAGTACACCTTCACAGGATTGACACATTTAATGGTCGAGGCGAACTACGCGCAAGAAATCCTTCTGGATAATGCTAAGAGCGAGCGTATGCCACTTTTTTTGGCCGAACGTGTTATTCAGACGCACATGAGCATAGAGACGCTGCTGGGGCTTCTACGGGCAAACGACATGAGCAAAGTGCGGCAGATTTATCTCCTGCATCTCTCGGATGGCAACAGTGACGCGGAGACATTCAAGCGGCAGGTGCAGCAAGAGACGGGCGCGGAGGTTTATATTGCATGAAAGGAGGTAAAGCTATGCGAATATGTTATATCTCACACCCATACACCGGAGATGAGGAGCGAAACCGCGAAGAGGCGGCGCGCATACAGGCAGAATTACAAGCGAAATTTCAAAGCAAGCTGTTTATCAATCCGATTGCGAACTTTGCGGCGCTGAAAGAAATGCCGTACATGCAAATTATGACGTACTGTCTTGCATTGCTTAATCGTTGCGATGAGGTTGTTTTTGCTGGCGATTATCACGAGAGTCGGGGTTGCATGATGGAGCTGTCGGTGGCAAGGAATAACAATCTGCCGATATATTCGTACGTTGATGGAAGCATGGTACCGGCAGTGACATTGGGTGGGGGACGGTGATCCCCCTTTTGCCCGGCGGCAAAAGGAGATGTAAGCATGGATAAAGATAAGCTGAAAGCTATTTTAGAGAGCCATGGGAAATGGCTTAAGGGTGAAGGGGGAGAAAAGGCCGACTTGCACGGGGCCGACTTGCACGGG
>CAJPUA010000132.1 GCA_905373705.1 uncultured Schwartzia sp.
CCCTGGGTAAAAATGGTGAAGCGATAGCCGTCGCCATCGACGACAGAATCGTCGGCGACGCCCGCAATGCGAAGTTCCATGAAGCGAGTACCTCCAAAAAGGGAGAGAGGCAAATAATCCCGCGCCGGATACTGCAGCACGGGATTATTTGTTTATCAGCCGGAGCGTCCGGACGGTTCCGCGCTCTTTCGACGGAAAGTCAATGCACTGCGGCGGCGTTTCGCAGGCCGTGCTTGACGCGGTCGTGTTCTTCGGCACGCTTGGCGTTGTTCCAGCGGTCGATGGTGCCGACAAGGTAGCCGGTAATGCGGCGGATACGCTGAAATTTCGGCGGGCGCAGAGTATAGTCGAGGGAAACGCCGCCGTTTTCAGCGGGAGAGAGTTCAAGGGTTTTGATTTCGTCGGCGGGATTATCCTGATGAATATAGTCCATGTAAGCGAGGATCTCCTGCTCCGATACGCCTTCCAAATTTTTAATGGTAATTTCCGTTCCGTTTACGATCATAGGTGGTCTTCCTTTCTGTTAGGATATAATTTTATTGACCGCAGGTAATGCGGGGAATGACGCGCCGGTGATGATGCTCGGCTTCGCTGCGTCCGCACCGCGGGCAGACGTTGTCGATGAGGCCGTTGTAGCCGCAGACCGGGTCGCGGTCGACGGGATGATTCACGGAGCCGTAGCCGATCCCGTGGTCGTGCATGCAGCGGATAATGGCTTCAAAGGCTTTCAGGTTCTTCGTGGGGTCGCCGTCCATTTCAACATAGCTGATATGGCCGGCGTTCGTCAAGGCGTGGTACGGCGCCTCCAGGGCGATTTTCTTCGCGGCGGCGATGGGGTAATAGACGGGAATATGGAAACTGTTCGTGTAGTAATCCCGGTCAGTAATGCCCTTTAGGTTGCCGTAGCGCTGGCGGTCAATGCGCACGAAGCGCCCCGACAGACCCTCGGCGGGCGTGGCGATGAGGGTGAAATTCAGCCCGGTGCGGGCCGATTCCTCGTCCATGTGGCGGCGCATGCGGCCGATGATCTGGAGACCGAGCTTCTGCGCCTCGGGGGATTCTCCGTGATGTTTGCCGATGAGCGCTTTGAGGCATTCGGCGAGGCCGATAAAGCCCATCGTAAGAGTGCCGTGTTTCAAGAGCTCGGCGATGGAATCGCCCGGCTCCAGCGTTTCCGAATCAATCCAGACGCCCTGCCCCATGAGGAAGGGATAATTCCGGCACCGTTTAGCGCACTGGATCTTAAAGCGGTGGTAAAGCTGGCGAATAACGAGCTCCGTCATTTCGTCGAGCCCGGCGTAGAATTTCTCCAGATCGCCTTTCGCCTCCAGGGCGAGGCGCGGCAGGTTAACGCTGGTGAAGCTGAGATTACCGCGGCCGCAGGTGACTTCGCGGCTGGGGTCGTGGACGTTGCCCATGACGCGGGTGCGGCAGCCCATGTAAGCGACCTCGGAATTATAGTCGTTCGGGCGGTAATACTGTTTATTGAACGGCGCGTCGAGGAAGCTGAAATTCGGGAAGAGGCGTTTGGCGGACGTCTCAATGGCGAGCTGGAAGAGATCATAGTTTGGGTCGCCGGGGTTATAATTGACGCCCTCTTTGACCTTGAAAATCTGCACCGGGAAAATGGGCGTCTCACCGCCCCCAAGACCGGCCCGCGTCGCCTGGAGAAGGTTCCTGATGACCATGCGGGCTTCGGGGGACGTGTCGGTGCCGTAGTTTACGGAGCTGAACGGAACCTGGGCGCCGGCGCGGGAATTCATCGTGTTGAGGTTGTGGATGAAGGCTTCCATCGCCTGGTAGGTGGCGCGGTCGGTCGATTCCGTCGCCGCCTTGACGGCGAAATCATGCGCCGCGCCCGCCGCCTCGGCGCTGATCGGCTGGTAGCCGCCGCGCGCCTGATGGGCGGGAAGAAATTCCATGAGCCGCAGCTTGTAGCTGGCCGCAGTAGAAAAGCGAATGTCCGCCGGCAGGCTTTTTTGAATCGCCTTCGCTAAAAGACGCGCGTCCTCCAGGTTAAGGCCGAGGGCGGCGGAGAAATAATCGCCGAGATGGATAAAATACTGCTTGCGGAAGGTCTTGACGACGCCCGGCGCCATCGAGTAATCAAAATTCGGAATCGACTGGCCGCCGTGCATTTCGTTCTGATTCGCCTGAATGGCGATACAGCCGAGTGCCGCATAGGAGCGGATATCGTTCGGTTCGCGAAGGCAGCCGTGCCCGGTGGAGAAGCCATCCTTGAAGAGCTTCAGGAGATCAATCTGGCAGCATGTTTCGGTGAGCATGTAAAAATCCATGTCGTGGATATGGATGTCTCCGTTGACGTGCGCGGCGGCGATGTCCTTCGGCAGGATGCGGTGAACAATGAAATATTTCGAGCCTTCTGAGCCGTACTTCAGCATGGTGCCCATGGCAGTATCGGCGTCGATGTTCGCGTTTTCCCGCTTGAGATCGGCCTCGCGGGCGTTTTTGTACGTCAGCTCGTCATAAATGTCCATGAGATCGACTTCGGCCTCGCGGATGCGCGTATGTGCCGCTCGATAGAGGATGTAGGCTTTGGCAGTGCTGGCGTAGTTGTTCTTAATGAGGACACGTTCCACGGCGTCCTGGATGTATTCGACGCCCGGCGCATCCTGGTCGCTGATGTGGCTGACGACGCTTTTCGTCAACGCGTCCAGCTGACGCTTCGTGAAAGTCTTGTCCGTCGATTCCAGATTCGCTTTCTGGATCGCGACAGTAATTTTTTCGGCGTCGAAGGCGGCGACGTCACCGTTGCGCTTTCGGATGTGCGCAGGGGCAGTAATCTCCGGCAAAGCTCTCGCTTCCTTTCTGGTGGGTTCTATTCCGGATTATACAATATCTATTGACGGACGTCAACGGGAAGTACAACATGTAGTTAATCGGCATGGCGACTTATCCACAAAAAGTCGACCGTTAAGGAAGAAAAACGAACGGCGGGGGAAAAAAGAATGGCGTAAAAAAGGGCTTTCCAGGAAATTGGAAAGATAAAAAGAAAGTTATGCACAGGCTGGAATGTGCATAACTTTTTTTCGCTGTGGAAAAACAGCGATAGCGAGCGGATATTGTGCGATAAGGTTTGATTTATGATATATCCGAAGAAGACGCGCTGCCGTCCGGACGAAGAATGGTGCGGATAGGAAAGGGAATATCGATATTTTCTTCCCGGTAGCGGCGGGTCAGCGCTTTAATAAATTCGTGCTTGAGCTTCGTTCGATCCGTGAAGCGCCGGGCGTAGAGGACGGCGTTAAAATCGATGGAGGAGTCGGAGAAGGTGTGAAAGTATACGGCGGGCGGCTTGACAGCGGAGCCTTCGAGCCGCTCCATGATAGCGCTGGCAACCTCGATGGTGACGGCTTCCACCTTGTCAAGATCGCTGTTGTAGCTGACGCCGACGGGAATGACGACGGCGATCTGCGGCTCCGGCATATCGTAGTTCGTGAGAATGGCGGAGGCAAGCTTGGAATTGGGGACGACGACGGTATTGTTCGTGGCCGTAAGGATTGTCGTGTAGCGCCAGGTGATGTCGGTGACGCGCCCTTCACCGCCGCTGTCAAGCAGGATATAATCGCCGACGCGCACCTGTCGTGAGAGGATGAGATGAAGACCGGCGAAGAGATTGGCCAGCGATTCCTGCAGACCAAGCGCCACCGCCATGCCGCCGACGCCGAGGGCGGTGATGAGGGGGGCGATGGAGATACCATAATAGCCGAGGATGATAATGGCCCCCGCGGCGTAAATGGTAATGGAAACGAGATTCGTTAAGAGCGAAGTCGTCGCAGCTGCCGACCCGGCGGCCGCCGTGCGCAGGGCGATGAGGCGTTCCAGCGTGCGGGCGATGACCCGGGTGATGCTGAAGACGAGGATCGTAAAGAGAATGTAGGCAAGAAGACGCTGCACCGGCTCCATGAGCCCAACGGTGTGGATCGTCCAGTAGAGGCCGACCGCGAAGCACCAGAGGCGCGGCAGTCCCCGGACAGCGTGCAGGAGCACGGCAAGGGGAGAATCCGGCGCGAGATCGGTATGACGATTGACGTAGCGCTTGAGCAGGTAATTAAGAACGAAGCCGATGAAAAGCGAGGCGCCGAGGATAATGAGCGGGACGAGGAGATTGCCCTCTAAAGTCGGCCAGTAGTGCGCAAGGTCGGATAACATGGCGGTCTTCCTTTCCGTTAAAGTCTCTTTTCATTATATAGCGGATTTGACAAAAAAGCGACAGGCGGCAGGATTTTCTTCGCCGTCTGTCAAAATTATTCTATTCAGAATGAGAAAGGGTGCGAAAAAATGACGATCATTAAAGAAGGGCCGCGGCTGCGGCTGCGGGAAGGAACGCTGGCGGATATCGACTACGTGGCGGCGGTAGACGGCGCGCCGGAGAACGCAGCCTTCGTGACGC
>CAJPUA010000133.1 GCA_905373705.1 uncultured Schwartzia sp.
AGCCGGAGAAAACAGCGAAAAATACCGCCCGAAGAGAAGGCGCGCCCCCTTGTTTTGCCCGACAAAGGAGGCTATAATGAGATTGCAGATTAGTGAATTATCTGAAAGGAGAGGGAACGAATGCGTTTTAAGAAAATTGCTGCGGCGGCTCTGGCGGGCGCCTGCCTTTTGGGGACGTTAGGCTGCGGCGGCGAGAAGGCGAAAGCCGATGATAAAGCGCCGCTCAAGGGTAAGGAGCTGGTGATGTATGTGTCCTTCCATGAGGACACGGCGAAGGAGCTGGCTAAGCAGTTTGAGGAGAAAACTGGCTGTCAGGTGAAGTTCATCCGACTGCCGACCGGCGAGGCCGTCGCCCGTCTGATCGCGGAAAAGGACGCCCCAAAAGCGGATCTCTGGCTGGGCGGCACCATCGACGCGCACGAGAAGATGAAGGCCGAGGGGATTACAACGCCATATAAGTCCCCGGAGGAAAAAAATCTGCCGGAAAAATATGTAGATAAGGACGGCTACTGGAAAGGGACGTATCTGGAAACGCTGGCGATCGGCGTCAACGAGCAGCGCTTTGCCAAGGAATTTAAGGATAAAGGCATTGCCATGCCGGAAAAGCTCGAAGATCTTTTGAATCCGGCGTTTAAGGGCGAGATTATCATGCCCGATCCGGCGAAGTCGGGAACGGGCAGCACGTTTTTGACGGCAATCGTGCAGAATATGGGGGAAGAAAAGGGCTTCGCCTATCTCAAGGCGCTGAAAGAAAACGTTGCTCAGCTCACACCCTCGGGCTTCACTCCGGCGCAGAAATGCGGGGCGGGTGAGTTTTTGATCACGGTGAATTTCCTATCGGATCAGATGAATGTCAGCAATAAGGGACAGAAGATCCACAGCACGGTCTATCCGGACGCCGGCTGGACGCTCTGCGGAATTTCGAAGCTCAAGGGCGCGGCGCATGACGCGGAGGCGAACGCGTTCATCGATTACATGATGTCGAAGGAAGCGGGCGACATCATGGTGCGGACGACGAACGGCATCGCCTGCAATCCGCAGTCGGCCGCTCCGGCAGGGACGAAGCCTCTGAGCGAATTGCCGCTCTATCAGGGATATGATTTTGCGAAAGCGGGTAAGGAAAAGGACGCTTTGACGGCAAAATTTGCCGCCCTCTGAAAATAAGACCTTTTCTGCTTTGATTTTTTTGCTATAATGAGAGAGGGGCTTTCGGGCGTGACCCGAAAGCCCCTCCTTTAATCAATCTGACGAATTTTTCGCGGAGGTGGTTGGGTATGCCGGAGGCTCCCTTAACGCATGAGCGGACGGGATGGGCGGCGGAGATAAAAGAGCTGCGGCGCGAGCCGCAGCTCCTGGCGGCGATCAGCCTGCTGTTTGCCCTGTTTGCGCTGTTCATCGTTTATCCTTTCGTCCGGCTGCTTTTAGTGCCGACGATGGAAGACTGGAATGCGGCCGTTCACGGGCAGGCGTTTCTGGAGGCGTTCTGGCATACGCTGGCGTCGTCTCTTTTGGCGACGACGACGGCGATGATCTTGGGGTTCCTCTATGCTTACGCCATGAACTACGTCGAGCTTCCGGGGCGGCGTTTCTTTCAGGTTGTGGCGCTCCTGCCGTCGATGGCGCCGTCGGTAGTGTCAGGACTGGCGTTTATCATGCTGTTCGGACGGCGCGGCTTCATTACCTGGAACCTGTTGGAGCTTCGGGTGGATCTCTACGGATGGATCGGCCTCTGGGTGGTGCAGACCATCGCCTTTTTTCCGCTGGCGTACATCACGATTTCCGGCGTTCTGCGCGCCATCAGCCCCAATCTGGAGCTGGCGGCACAGAACCTTGGCGCCCGCGGATTCTACCTCTTTCGTACGGTGACGCTGCGGCTGGCGACGCCGGGGCTGGCCAGCGCGTTTTTGCTCGTCGGGATCAATACCCTTGCCGATTTCGGCAACCCCATGCTGGTGGGGGCGAATTATCATGTGCTGGCGACGGAGGCTTACGCACAGGTTGTCGGCGCTTGGAATCTGCCGATGGGCGCGGTGCTGTCGGTGGTGTTGGTTGTTCCCACATTGGCGGTATTTTTCATTCAGCGTTATTATTTAGAAAAAAATTCCTACGTCACGGTGACGGGAAAGCCCGTCGGCGGCCTCATGCGGGTCACGGTGAGCCCGATGGTGAAGTGGCTCCTCTTTGCCTTTTGCTGCCTTGTCTGCGCCGCCATTCTCCTCATCATCGGCGTCGTCTGCCTGTTCGCCTTTACGCGGACGTTCGGCTATGATTATACGTTCACGATGGACTACTTCGTTGAAGGCGTTTTACAGTCATCTTCGATGAAGAACAGCTGGATCGCTTCGATAACGACGGCGGTGGTAACGACGCTGCTCGGCATCGCGCTGGCTTTTTTGACGCTGCGGCGGCGTTTTCCCGGTCGGAGCGTGCTCGATTTTCTCGCCATGCTTCCGGTATCTCTGCCGGGGACGTTCATCGGCCTGGCGCTCATTTTAGCCTTTAATTCCGGGCCGCTGGAAATGACGGGAACGCTGGTTATCGTCGTCGTCGGCATGACGCTCCGCCAGCTCCCCGTCGGCTATCGGCAGGCGGTGGCCGGATTGTCGCAGATTGAGCGGTCCATGGAGCAGGCTTCGACGAATCTTGGCGCGGACAGCTTTACGACGTTTCGCCGCGTTATTGTTCCCATGCTGAAAAATTCTCTCTCCATCAGTTTCGTATATTCTTTCATGCGGTCGATGAACACGCTGTCTACCGTTATTTTCCTTATCTCTCCCGAATGGAATCTCGCTTCCGTTAATATTATGAGCCTGGCGAATCAAGGCTTTCTGACGGTGGCGAGCGCCACGGCGGTCGGCATGATGCTGACGATATTCGCGACGTTTGGGCTGGCGAAGCTCGTTTTGCGCGAGCAGATCAATATTTTCGACTTGTGAGGAGGAGCGTCATGCAGGATATCGTAATGGAGTTAAAACATATCAATAAATTTTTCGGCGACCATCAGGTTATCCACGATGTGAGTTTTCAGGTCAAAAAGGGAGATTTTGTGACGCTTTTAGGGCCGTCGGGCTGCGGTAAGACGACGATTTTGCGCATGATCGCCGGGTTTTACGAGCCGGACAGCGGCGAGATTCATCTGGCGGGGCGTCAGATCGAGCGTGTCCCTCCCTATGCTCGGAATACGGCGATGGTATTTCAGGAATATGCGCTCTTTCCTCACATGAACGTTTACGAGAATGTGTCCTATGGCCTCAGGGTGCGGCGCCGCTCCGCGGAGGTCATCCGCGAGAAGGTCGGCGAGGCCCTGGCACTCATGCAGCTCACGGGACTGGAGGATCGCTATCCCAATCAGATGTCCGGCGGTCAGCAGCAGCGGGTCGCCGTTGCCCGGGCGCTGGTCATGGAGCCGGACGTCCTGCTTCTCGACGAGCCGCTCTCCAATCTCGACGCCAAGCTCCGTGAGACGGTGCGCGTTGAGCTGCGCAATATTCAACAGCAGATGGGATTGACGACGATTTATGTCACGCACGACCAGCAGGAGGCGCTCTCCATGTCGGACGCCGTCATCATCATGAAGGACGGGTACCTCCATCAGCAGGGTGAGCCTCACGATATTTATTTTGAGCCGCGCACGCCGTTCGTGGCCGATTTCATTGGGACGACGAACCTCATTCAAGTCGAGGGGAAAAACGCCCTTTGGGTGAACTACGGCGAGGACGTCCTGGAGCTTGATGCGACCTGTCCGGAAGGCCGTTACACGGTCAGCATCCGCCCCGAGGCCATCCGCCTGAGCGAAAATGTTATCTCTCGCGGCGAGGGCAATTGCCTGCGGGGGACGATTACCCACAGCATGTTTCTGGGGGAGAAAATGCGCTATTTTCTGCGCGATAAGTTGGGGCATGAGTGGCTGGGGGATATTCATGACCCGGGGCGTAAGGTTTACACCGGCGAAGTTTCCATGATGTTCCGCTCGGAAAGGACGCATCTGGTTCTGGAGGAAGCGATGTAACAAGGCCGGACGGGGAATCGTCCGGCCTTGTTGCCATTTTTCAGGAGCGGGCGCAGCGGGTTTAACAAAAATCGGTAAATAAATGTTTACTGATTTCAAGAAAGTTGATACAATCAATAAGGTGTGGAGAAAAAGACAGGAGCGAAGATATGATAACGCGATGGCTGGAAAAAATAGGACGCATAGTCTTAAAATGGCTCGGCTATACAGGCGAGGTCATGTTGCTCCTGGGGGAAACATTGCGCCAGATGAAAAAGCCGCCGCGCTTGCGGCTGGTGTTCGCGCAGATGGCGCATCTTGGCGTCGATACGCTGCCGATCGTCGCGTTGACGCTTCTCTTCACCGGTATGGTCATGACGCTTCAGG
>CAJPUA010000134.1 GCA_905373705.1 uncultured Schwartzia sp.
GTCCTGGAGAAAGCGCTGGGCTCGGAGAAGGCGGCCAGTATAATCAACCGTCTGACGACAAGCCTTCAGGTGCGGCCTTTTGATTTCCTGAAAAAAACGGATCCGTCACAGCTTCTGAATTTTATCCAAAATGAACACCCGCAGACGATCGCCCTTATTATGGCGTATCTTGATCCGGATCAGGCGGCGACGATTCTGGCTTCGCTGTCGCAAGAACGGCAGGCGGAGGTCGCCCGGCGCATCGCGATGATGGATCGGACGTCACCGGAGATCCTGCGTGAGGTTGAGCGCGTTTTGGAACGAAAACTTTCGTCGCTGGTCACGCAAGACTTCACTACCGCGGGCGGCGTCAAGGCGATCGTCGAAGTCCTCAATCGCGTCGACCGGACGACCGAAAAAACAATCATCGAAACCCTCGAGGTCGACAATCCCGAACTTACCGAAGAAATCAAACGTCTTATGTTCGTGTTCGAGGATATCGTTATGCTGGACGACCGTTCCCTGCAGATGGTTTTGCGCGAGGTCGATACCAAAGATCTTTCTCTGGCGCTCAAGGCGACGCCGAAGGAAGTCGCGGCGAAGGTCTTCAAAAACATGTCGTCGCGCGCGGCGGATATGCTGCGTGAGGAAATCGAGTACATGGGACCGGTCAAGATTCGCGATGTTGAGGAGGCCCAGCAGAAGATTGTCAATGTCATCCGTAACCTGGAGGACAAGGGCGAAATCGTGGTATCCCGCGGAAAGGGTGACGAAATGATTGTCTAGAATCATCAAGGGCTCCGTTTGGGAAGAAGATCCCTGCGTGGTGGAAGTTCCCTTGCCGCCGCCTTCGCCGAAAAAATCAGGGGACGAGGGAATATATGGTGAGAAGCGGGACGCGGCGCAACGTCATGATTTAGAGGATTCCCTGGCTCGGCAACAGAGGGAGCTGGAGGAAGCGCGAGCCGCTTTCGATGAGACGCGCGAGACCATGATGGCGGATCTTTATCAAAAGAAGAAAGCCGCCGAGGCGTTTTTGGAAAAGGCCCGGACGGACGCCGGAATTATGCGTTCCGAGGCCGAACAGGAGCGGGAAAATATCATTGAGGATGCTCGGCAGCAGGCGGACACCATTCGTGCCGATGCCCGGTCAGCCGGGCATGAAGAAGGGACGGCGGCGGGGCGAGAGGAAGGCATCGCGCAGATCAGGGAAGAACAGAAACAGATCATTCTTGACGCTAATGCCAAGGCGGAAAAGACGATGACCGACGCCAAAGAAGAATCTCACGCCTACGTTTTGCAGGCGGAGAATGAAATCGCTTCTTTAGCGATGGATATTGTGGACAAAGTTTTGCCGCAGCATTTCATTGACGTGCCGCAGATTATCCTGCCCCTCATCCGCAAAGCATTGCTCAAGGTCAAGGACCAGCAGGAGGTTGTCATTCGGGTTTCTCCTGGTGATTACGATCTTATTCTTTTGGCTCGGTCAGAGCTTCAAAACATATTAGAAGGCAGCAGCGCGGTGCTGGAGATTCATTCCGATGAAACCCTCGGGGCCGGCGATTCGATTCTTGAAACGCCAAATGGCAACGTGGACGCCCGGGTCGCCACCCAGCTGGAAATAATCAGGAAAGCGGTACAGGATGCAATGTCATGATAAAGGCCGATCTAAAGAAGTTCACGCAGGCGATTGACGACTGCGAGCCGATAAAGCTCAGCGGTAAAATTACACAGGTCATCGGGCTGGTCATTGAATCGCGCGGGCCAAATGTCAGTATGGGAGAGCTGTGTTATGTAAAATCCCGTCATGAGGACATTCCGCCGATACCGGCGGAGGTCGTGGGCTTTCGCGAAGGATTGGTCCTTTTGATGCCCATTGGGGAGATGGTGGGCATCGGGCCGGGATGTGAGGTAGTCTCGGCCCAAAAAACACTGCGGGTGAAAGTAGGACCGCAGCTCCTGGGGCGGGTCTTGGACGGCCTGGGAAATCCTATCGATGGTAAGGGGCCGATTGTTTCTCGCCTGGAGTACCCCCTGCAGGCTGCCCCCCCGGATCCTTTGCAGCGCCCGCGCATCCACGATTCCTTATATGTCGGCGTTCGGCCTATCGACGGGCTGACTACGCTGGGCTCCGGGCAGCGCATTGGGATTATGGCCGGAAGCGGCGTAGGAAAATCAACGCTGCTTTCCATGATCGCCCGTAATACGGAGGCCGATGTCAGCGTCATCTCCTTGGTTGGCGAGCGTGGCCGCGAGGTGCGTGACTTCATTGAGCGCGACTTGGGGGAGGAGGGGCTGAAACGATCCGTTGTGGTCGTCGCCACTTCAGATAAACCGGCACTGGTGCGTATTAAAGGGGCGCTGACAGCTACTGCGATTGCGGAATACTTCCGCGACCAAGGGAGACGGGTTATTTTGATGATGGATTCCGTCACGCGCTTTGCGATGGCGCAGCGCGAGGTCGGGCTGACCATCGGCGAGCCGCCTGCTACCCGTGGCTATACGCCGTCAGTGTTCGCACTTTTGCCGCGGCTTTTGGAACGGGCGGGAACGAGCGCGGGGGGGTCTATCACCGGGATCTACACGGTGCTGGTAGATGGCGACGATATGAACGAACCGATCGCCGACGCGGTGCGCAGTATCCTCGACGGGCATATCGTCCTTTCCCGTGCTATCGCAGCACAGAATCACTTCCCCGCGATTGATGTCTTAGGCAGCGTCAGCCGCGTTATGACCGACGTCGTAACGGATGAACATCTGGCGGCCGCGCAAAGACTTCGCGCGCTGCTCGCCGTCTATAAAGAGGCGGAAGATCTCATTCACATCGGCGCCTATGTTAAAGGCTCCAGTAAAAAGATTGACGAGGCCATTGAGAAAATCGATGAAGTGAACAGCTTCCTTTGCCAGGGAGTCTTTGAAAGGGTGACCTTTGATGAGATGGAAAAACAGTTAGAGGCCATCTGAACATCGGGAGGGGCGTATGAAGAAATTTCGCTTCAAACTGGAAAAGTATCTCGATGTTACCCGACGCCGGAAAGAGGAGGCCGAACGGCGCTTTGCCGAGGCATCCCGCCGTCTTGAAGAAGCTCGAGAGCGCTTGGGGCAACTCCTTGGTGAGATGGCGCAGGGGCAAAAAGATTACGCCGCTCTGATCGGCGCGGGAAAACGGATCACCGTCGGGACCTTGATGACATATAACAGCTTCTTTAACTGGAAGCGCCGACAGATCGAAGAGCAACAGCAGGTTATTCTGGACTGCCAGATGGAAAAGCAGAAACGCCTGAAAGAACTCATGGATATGATGAGCCGCCTGAAAAGCATTGAACAGCTTAAAGCCAAGCGCCTGCAAGAATATAAGGACGCAGCTCTCTTGGAGGAAAACAAGCTGCTTGATGAGATAGGCTTACAGCTTTATATGCGGCGATCACGTCAGGAGGAACACGCATGATAGACTTATCTTCACTCGATGCTGTGATGCAGCGTATCGCGGATATCGAATCTAAGATTGGAATGCGCCATAGGCCGCAGGGCGGCGTCAGTTTTCAACAGGCATTAGCCGAAGAGATGGCGCAGGGAAAAACGCCGGGCGCGATATCCTCTGGCGCAGCGTCATCGGCCACAGGTACGGGGAGGCACGCAAAAGACCACGTGCCAGTCGTGACAACGCCGTCTGTTTCGGCGGGGCGTGAGCCTGCATTGGCGGATAACGCATACTTGGAAACCATCAAAAACGCGGCGCAGAAATACAGTGTCGATCCCAAGCTGGTTTCGGCGGTAGCAGAGGTCGAGTCTGGCTTTAATCAGAGCGCGGTGTCGAGCGCGGGAGCGGTCGGGATCATGCAGCTTATGCCGGAAACGGCGGCCGCCCTGGGCGTAAATCCACATGACGCGGCACAAAACATCGAGGGCGGCGCGCACTATCTGCGGCAATTATTAGATTCTTTTCATGGGGACGTCCGCCAAGCGGTAGCCGCTTACAATGCGGGGCCGCAGGCGGTGCGTGATTACGGCGGAGTGCCGCCGTACAGCGAGACCCAGACATATGTGGATTCCGTCCTTGACCTTTATCGCTAATTTTTCCGGGAGCAGGTGAAATTATGGGAGCAGAACAGACAGAGAGATCTTCCGAGAGCGAGAACTCCGGGAAAAGCCGCATACTGAAATTGCTGGGGCTCCTTCTCCTGCTGCTGGTACTGGTGGTATTTGGGTTCTTCGTAGGAATTTATCTGCGGATTTTCGACGTCCATGAGATTAACGAAACGATGCGGCTTTATAATTTGCCGGTTATTGGCGAATATTTCGTAAGGCCTCCGGGGCAGTCGACGAAAGCGGCGGAAGAAGAGACGTCTTCCGTGACGGCGGATAAAGCGGAACCGGCGGCGAAACCGC
>CAJPUA010000135.1 GCA_905373705.1 uncultured Schwartzia sp.
CCTCATGGATAGCCTGTTGGATATCTTCAACGGTCTTCCCGCTCCCGATATCCGCCATGACGCAGCGCCCCAATTTTTCAAGAAGCTGCTGAATCATCATCACGACGCGATCGAAATTCGTCTCAATATCCTCGGCAAAGAACGCCCCTTGATTTTCGAGATTAAGCTCCTGCGTATACGGCGTTTCGCGAACAACGACAAGAGTCGAGCCGGCGGGCAGAGGGCTTCCTTCGCCCGCCGGGTACGTTACCGTTTTCGCCTTCGTATTGATTTTTACGTTTGATACGCGCTCCGACAGCGTACCCTCTTTTTTTATATAGACCTTTACATGATCCGCGTCTTTTTCGTCCAGCTGAAACGTATACGGGAAAACCGTCGTGCTGCCGTTTCCTTCATAAACATTTTTGACGTTTGGATTCTGTACTGTCATGCTTGCACCTCCATAAAAAAGAGGCGCCTTAGCGCCTCTTTGCCTTTAGCGTCTTATCGAACATACTCTTGAAAACATATTCTCGTAAGTCACCCGGTCGATTAAAACGGTAATCGTCACGCAAGAACCGTGCCGTGTTCCACATCGTGTCGGTCAGCGTGTCCGGGATACCATACCAGCTCGCGGCGGCTTTCGTCGTGTCGCGGCCCAGCGTCAGGAAATCGGTCTTTCCCTTTTTCCCAGCCATGGAATAAATGTCGGAGAGTGGCTTCACTGCCCGTTCGTACGCTGTTGAGATAACGCCAATCCGACGGCTTGGATACATCTCCCCGGTAATCATCCCGGAGGCAACATCTGCCACTGAATTAATCATCGGGAAGCCGCCCAAGGAGGAGCCGACGCTGTTCGCCGCCCACTGCCGCAGGAACCTTCGATACCATTCCTCCCGTTTCTTCTTATCGTCACCCCCTCTCGCGGCTTCTTCCATCAGCATACGAATCCCAGTCTCCATCGCCGCCATCAAGACGAAGCGGTAGAGAAACGAGCGGACGAATCCGGCATACTGCTTAATAAATACCTCCTTTGCCCGAACGAGTTTCTTTTCGCCGTTCTCCTCCACGATAACCGTTTTCCCTGCGTATTTCCCTTCGTAATACTTCGCCCATACCGCATTCATCATCGCGTTGAAGAACGAGTAAAACGGCGTAAAGACCTTGTTAATCTCAGACTTCGATCGCTGGATAAACGACTGATCGATAACGTCCGACGACCCGACGACCTTACGAACCGCCGCATGGGCGGCGACGTGCGCCTCGTCGCGGGCGACTGCCTCCTCCTTCCCTTCTTTCAGCGCCGCATTATAGACTTCGTGGTAGCGGAAATAATAAGTAGGAACGCTGGTCAGCATATCCGTGTATTCCAGGAACACCGACGCATATTTGCGGACGTTGTACGCAACTTCGTTGGTTCCGCCAAAAGCCTGCTCCTGCTGCACCGCTAAGTCCTGATCCATATTCATCGCCCGGTTTCGCATAAACACGCTGTCCGCTTTCACAAACTCCCACATAGCGCGTGGGTCCTTGGCAAAGGCAGCCATCGCGGCCATCGCGTTCACCGCGCCCAGTTCATCCATCATCGGCGCAAGGTTCGCGAAGTTTAAGAGCGACGTGCTTACCCGGTATCCCATAATCGCCGCGACCGTATTTCGTCTTAGGCGCGACGTGACGCGACCGATCTCCGATTCCTCGCCGCGCGGCGCCTGCCCGATATTTTCTACCCAGCCGCGAAGCTGCCGATACGGTTTTATGCCGACCGTGCTTTCAATCATCTTCCGGACTTGTCTGTGGCTTAAAAGCTTATACACGTCACGACAGGCCAGCCGCATGGCGCTGATATGGATTTGCTGGTTGATGTGCTTATTGATGACGTCCAGCGTCAGCTTGAGCGGGGAATCCGGCATTGGCCTCTCCGCGCGTTTTTTCGTCGAGCCCATGCCCGCGCCGAAGGCCGTCGCTCCGCCTACCGCTTGGGCGTCCTTTAGGGTATCGTATTCCGACGCCCGGGAAGACTTTTCCGAATCGTAGACGATGGGATAATACCCGCCCCGAAGTTCTACGATTTTATCCCCGATCTTGACTGTGAACGCTTCCGGCGTCACGCGCTTCATCGGGCTGCCGGTGCTTTTCTCCATCACGTCGTTTACGCTGTCGCCGTATGGTTCGAGGTGATCCCAGATCGCCTGCACAAACTTCCAGTCATTTTCCTTCATGTGCGCCTCGAAAAGCGCCTGTATCTCCTCCTTGGTCATCCCCGTTCCGGCCATGAGACGGGAGCGGTTCCCGGAGTTGCCCCAGTTGAGCGCCATCGCGATGAGGTTTTCCCGCGTCAGCTCCGTTCCATCGGGGAGCGTTACCGGGTTTCCCTCGTCGTCCGTCAGCTTCTCCTTGGGAATCCTTTTCCGTTCCTTCTTCGTATAGCACCCGTCCAAAAGCTCGTTCAGGGCTTTGGCTTCCGCTTCCTTCATAAGGCTTTCCTGCTCGTTCGCCTTGAAAATCGGGTTATAGATGTACTTGATGAACGCGCCATCCTTGCCGCCCAAAATCTCCAGGATCGTCTCTGGCTTCAAAAGCTCCGACATGTATTTCCCTATGCCCTGCCCTTGCTTTGGCGGCGCTATGCGCGACCCGTAGTTTTCGGCCAGTTCCTTCACGACGTCATCGATATCCATATCCAGCGTGACCATGCGATTTTTGTTCCGCCCCGTCGTATAAAGGAAATCCACCATCATTTTCAGTTCGCGCAGCTCGTCCATCGTGAGGTGCTTATAGTTTTTCAGCGGCTCTTTCGAGAGCGCTCCTGCCATGAGCCATTCGGGGATATCCATCTCCTCTTCGCCGATATTGCCGGAGCCTTGATCCTCTTCCTTGGTACTTGCGTTATACACGTCGCGAAGCTCCGCCATCATCGCAGCAAATGTCATAGCGTTTTCCCCGCTTGGCCGGATCGCGTCATTCTTCCGCAAGCCGTAGACGTAGAGAAGGTGGTTGATGAAATACTTGTGATTCAGGTCGATTCTGCCGTTCTTATCGTTCGCCAGCGTTTTCTGCCGCCGGGCGAAATGATTCTCTATACGAGACAGTTCCCGCTTAAGAGAGAACGCTTCTTTCGTCATCGCCTCGTAGACTAATTGCCGGGTCTTGGCGCTCTGTGCGGTCTTCGCTCCTGCCTCGCCGTCCTTTTTCTGCACCGCGCCGGTAATAGCCCGGACGCTCGCCGACGCCTCTTTCTGCGCTTCTCTCATCCAGTGCCGGGCGTCTGTGGCTTCCGCCGCCGTCATATCTTCCAGCCGCTCTCTGGCATAGTCACGGTGCACCTTCGCCTTGCCTTCTGCCGCGTCGCGGATTCCCCGGAGCCATACGGTATTGCGAAGAATGGTTTCCTTGAGGGATTTCACTTCCTCCTCAAACGATTCTCGCGCCTTCGTCCGCTCCTCCTTGCTCTTTTCCTTGAGGGCTTTTATTTCCTCTTGCAGGGCGGTGATCATTTCTGCCTGCTCGTCCGTCCAGTTGACGGCGTATTTGAGGATGGTGACGGCCTTTCCTAAAGCGTCGGGGTCGTCCTCGATCGCCTTTTCAATCGCCTTCTCTACCCCGTCCAGCGCTTTCGCCGCTTTTAGAGGCAGCTTCTGATACGCTTCTTCCCGACGCGTCAAAAGCTCCTCCTCTAACGCCGTGAGCTGCAGGTTGTACTTCCCGGTCGCCATCGCTTCCTGCGCCTCGGCAAGGAGTGCCTCCCGGTTGGGCATTTCCTCTTTATAACGTTTCTTCTCGATCGCCAGCTCCTTCTTGAGGACGTCGTTGTAACTGCCGCCGTGTTCTTTGATATCGGCCTCGTATTCTTCTACCGTATTATAGCCAAGGCTAAGAACCGCCTCCGCGTCGCCTACTTTATTCGCAGTCAGCTCCGCTTGCCAGCACTTCTCCTCCTGCATTTCTCCTTCGAGCGTTTCCTGAAACTTCGTCATGTGCTGCTCGACGTCGCGCTTTTCCAGCTCTTTGAGGAGCCGTTTCAGCATTTTCTCCTTGGCTTCTTCCTTTGCCTCCTCTTCCCAACGCGCCATCAGGGCTTCGGTATCCGTGTCCAGAAGGTCAGGCGCTACCTTTTCGATTCGCTTCGCCTTCCGAAGAAGCGCTTCCGCCTCAATCTCTGCGTCTGTCGCTACCATGCGCGCCATGACCGCTTCGACCTCGGACGTCGCCCGCACGCCCGCGCCGGTTACCGTCTTGTAGATATCCGACAGCCAGCGCTTGAACCGGCGAAAAATCTGCTTTAAGACCGACGTCGGCGCGTCCCCGGAGTGGAGATACTCCTCAAACGCCC
>CAJPUA010000136.1 GCA_905373705.1 uncultured Schwartzia sp.
CGGTATATATGCGCGTTTGAAAATCGCCGGCGTCATTATCGATCGTCCACCCGGCGAAGCCGCTCCCCAGCGACCAGTGAAAGCGATGGTAAGAATACCCGGCGTTCAGGAACGCCAGCCAGTTATCACTCAACCGCTGTTCATGATTGAACGCCGCCAGCCAGATTTTTTCCCATTTATACTGACCGTCAAAATCATAATTCGTGTAATGATCCGGTACCCGCGGCAGAGAAGTAACGCCCGCGCCCAGATTGAACCAGCGTCCCCCGCCGTCAAGATTTAAATAATACGTTCCCAGAAATAAATTACTGCGGCTGTTTTTACTTTGATGATCCAGGTTCAAGGTGTACCCATACTCATCGCGGGTCACGCCGGGGATAGAGATCTTCCCGTTCGTATAAAGCAGATTAAACCGCGCACCCCAATCCTTATTCTCCCCGAACCGACGCCCCACATCGAGCTGCTCGGTAAATGTTCCCCGGCCCGAAACCGTTTGCGTATATCTGGTAACCGGAGCCGTTCCCGCCGTCTTCGTCCGAAAATTAATCGTTGCCGGCGAAGCGTTTCCATCATTGCCGGAGGCATACGAAGCCCGACTTCCATTCAGCCCCATGTTCGGTGAAGTGGTCAGCTCAATCTGATCCGCAAAGAACGTCGGGGTAGAATACTGTCCCAGAAGATTCGGCACGCCGTTGATCAAAATATAAGAGCCATGCGTATACACGCCGTGAACGAAGAAATGACTGTGCGTAACAATACTGCCGTTACGAACATTAGGGTTTATCAGCATGATACTGACAAAATTATTCGTCGGATCGGCGAAACGGGTAATCGTTTTTTCGGAAAAGTTCGCCTGATCAAAGGGTTCTTCCATAATATCCTGCTCGCCCAGCATTCCCACGGACCCGGATTCCGTCTGAAAGCCTCCCGGCAGGACCTCGTTCCGATACCGGCTCCCGGTCACCAGGAGCGTATCCAGATGATATTCTGAGATTTTTTCTGCCGAAGCGTCCTTTGCCGAAGCTTCTTCTGCCGCGACGAGCTTTTCGCTTCACAGCGAAAGCAGGAAAACTACCGAGACAAATGCGACTAATTTTTTCTTCACGACGTAACCCCTTCCCTGAGCATAAATAAAATACCATCATAATTTTGCTTATAAACCTCTCCGTCAATCTTTAAAATAAATTAGACTTCGGTGAAATAACTATATATTTATTCTTAAATCATGTCAATATTTTTTCATTTCTAAACAAATCTGTCGCATTGAAAATTCCTTTGGATGTTGAGTACCACACTTTTCCTATTCTTCGCCGCGATGAGGTCATGCATGATGACGGCAACAAAAACACCCCCGGTCTGAAACTGACAGGAGGTGTCTCTTTATCATAAAATCATGAGGTTATCATTCGTTCTGCCATCCGTTCCGGCGAATGCCGCGCTTTTATTCGCCAGCGCCCGCGCGCTTTCCTTTCAAGTATTCGTCGATAGCGGCGGCGGCTTTTTTTCCCGCGCCCATAGCAAGGATAACGGTCGCCGCGCCGGTCACGATATCGCCCCCGGCGAAAACCCCCGGCTTTGTCGTCGCGCCCGTCGCTTCGTCGGCAACGATGTTGCCGCGTCGATTCGTGTCCATGCCCGGCGTCGTCGAAGCAACGATGGGATTCGGTCCCTGACCAATAGCCATAATGACGGTCTCCACGGGAAGCTCAAACTCGGATCCGGGAACCGCCACGGGGCTGCGCCGTCCCGAAGCATCCGGCTCGCCAAGCTCCATGCGGACGCACTGAAGCGCCCTTACCCACCCCTTGTCATCTCCAAGGACAGCGACCGGATTATTCAGCAAGCGAAACTCGATGCCTTCCTGCCGCGCGTGGTGGACTTCTTCCCGTCGTGCAGGAAGCTCCTCCTCGCCGCGGCGGTAAACGATATAGACGTGTTCCGCGCCAAGACGCAGCGCGGTGCGCGCCGCATCCATAGCGACGTTGCCGCCGCCGACAACAGCCGCTCTTTTCCCGACAAAGAGCGGCGTCAAAGACTCGGGAAAGCGATACGCCTTCATGAGGTTGCAGCGCGTCAAAAACTCATTGGCAGAATATACGCCGTTGAGATTCTCCCCGGGGATGTCCATAAAATGCGGCAGCCCCGCGCCTGTGCCGACGAATACAGCGTCAAAGCCTTCCTCCCCGAGGAGCTCGTCTACTGTGTAAAGCTGTCCGATCACGGAATTAAGCTCGATTTTTACGCCCAGCTTTTCCAGAGCGGCGACTTCTTTTTTGACAACGCCTTCCTTGGGCAAACGAAATTCTGGAATACCGTAAGAAAGCACGCCGCCCGCCGTGTGCAGCGCTTCGAAGATCGTCACCCGATAGCCGCGGCGCGCCAAATCTCCGGCCGCGGAAAGGCCGGCCGGACCCGCGCCGATAATTGCCACGCGCTGGGCGTCCGGCGCGCACGCCGCAGGCGCCGGCTCTTTTCCCTGCGCCAGCTCGCGGTCGGCGGCGAAGCGCTCCAATCGCCCAATGGCGACAGATTCCCCGCGCTTTGCCAAAACACAGTTCTTTTCGCACTGGTTTTCCTGCGGACATACGCGCCCGCAGACGGCCGGCAAAGCGTTCGTTTCCTTGATCACCGCAATCGCGCCCTCGTAATCGCGCGCTTTGATTCGAGCTATAAACGCGGGAATATTAACGCCCACCGGACAGCCCTGGCGGCACAGCGGGACCTTGCAGTTAAGACATCGCTCGGCTTCTGCGACGGCGGTCTCCTCATCATAGCCGAGAGCGACCTCGGCAAAATTATGTGCCCGGACTTTAGGATCCTGCTCCGGCATGGGATGCTTCGTAAGCGACAGCGCCATCACGCACTCCCCCCTAATCCGATACGACATACATGCTCCCGGGCTTTCGCTTCCATCTCCCGGTACATCCCCTGCCGCGCCTGCAGTCCGGCGAAATCGACGATAGCCCCGTCGAACTCCGGCCCGTCTACGCAGGCGAATTTCGTCTCGCCGCCCACCTGCACGCGACAGCCGCCGCACATTCCGGTGCCGTCGACCATTACGGGATTCAGGCTGACGATTGTCTTAATCCCCAGCGGCCGCGTCACGTCGGCAACGCTTTTCATCATGACGACAGGGCCGATGGCGTAGACGAGATCAATCCTTTCGCCGCGTGCCAAGAGCTCTTTCAGCGCCGTCGTAACGAAGCCCTTTATTCCATAGGAGCCGTCATCCGTCGTGACCAGGGTTTCGTCGCTTGCGGCCCGCATCTCCTCTTCCATAATGAGAATATCCCGACTTTTCGCCCCCATGATGGAAATTACCCGATTCCCGGCCTCTTTCATCCCCCGCGTAATCGGGTAAACCGGTGCTACGCCAATGCCGCCGCCAATGCACACGACAGTTCCCAGCCCTGATGCGATATGAGATTTTTGCCCCAGGGGACCGACCAGATCAAGAATAGTGTCGCCTTCCTTCATCTGCGCCAAAAGCTCGGTCGACGCTCCGACCACTTGGAAAATCAAGGTTAAAACGCCTTTCTCCCGGTCGAAATCGGCCACCGTCAGCGGAATGCGCTCGCCTTCCTCACTGGTCCGCAAAATAACAAACTGACCGGGCTGCGTTTTTTCCGCCACGCGCGGCGCGTCCACCTCGTACCGGTAAACGCCGGGGGACAGGAGTTGTTTTTTTCTTATCATGAACATATTTTTTAAACGCCTCCTCCGTAAGGAACGTTTTTTCTATCCCAGAACGCCCTGCAAATAGACGGTCAGATTCGTCCGTATCGGCATCAGATAAACGCTGTCCCCGTGCTCCTTTGCGAAAGTGCAGACCTCGCGGGCGAAATGAATGCTCCAAGCCAGCGACGCTTCAAATCCCTTGGGAAATACAACGTGATTTTTCAGCTCCCAGTAGCTCTGCGTGCGCTCCGACTGGACCGGCGATACGCCCCAATAAACTTCCAGACCTTCCAACATATCGGCATACATGCCTAACAGCCGCATATCAAAAAACGGCTGCGTAAAAAATCCTGCTGCACCGGCTTGCAGCTTGCGGCGAATCCGGTACTGCTCCTGCTGCATACTGCCCCGATACTGGTCGATCCCGGCGTAAACGCGAATCTCCGGCAACTCCTCGCGGAACTTGCGAATGACGTCGGTCGTCACCGTCGGATATACCGTATGCGTCATATCCTGCGGCGGATCGCCCTCGATGACCAGCACCTCGCGAATCTTGTTTCGGCGCAGATAATCGCCCATCGATAAAGGTTTTTCCA
>CAJPUA010000137.1 GCA_905373705.1 uncultured Schwartzia sp.
GGAAGGACATATACGTTTTTCTTCCATGACATCCTCCTTGAAAAACAAAATCCCGGCGCTTACAGGAGCGAAGCGACCTTGAGGGTAAATATCTCGATATTCATCACGGCGAATACCAGCACGGCAATCGTCAAAACGGTGAGGATATATGCGGGAATCTTCTGCGAGCCAATCTCCGCCGTTTCCAAGAGCGCCGTCCGGCACTCAGCAAAAAGGCTCCCGATGGCGATATCTGCCTGCTTTTTCACTAAACGGCAGGAAGCGCAAGCAACAACCGTCAGCAGCGCGCCCGCTAAAAGGAAGTAAAAACCAATGCCTGTCCCGATCAGCTTGTCGGCAAATGAGTGCAAAAACTGCATAACAAACTGGGCATCCCGGTTCTGCACCTGTTCGAGAAGCGCCATCGTCTTTTTCATGTCCCCAAGCGCCGTATATAATTTATAATACAGTCCCCCGAAAGTCACCAGAATGCCGAGGCCCACGGAAAGCGGGATATTATATTTCTCTTCCTTAAAGAAGCAGGCGGCAAAGCAGCAAAGCGCCAGCAGGAGAAAACTCAGTATTTGACTGACATTCATGAGGCTGGTGACCGCACTCAAAAGGCTGATACTGACCAGCGGCAGCAGCACAGAAACAGCTGTCATCCCAAGCCCGATATAGCCTGCCTTTTCCCAAAGCGTACGTCTGGCTGCGGCTGGCTGATTTTCCTTGTTGGTCGCCACCGCTTCCCGCATGATCGGCGCAGCTGCCGCCGGTGCGGGAGGCGCTGGCGGCTTCTTTGCTTCTGCCTCATTTTTCTCCTGAGGCATGCCGCATTCCGGGCAAAAGCTGGCGCTGTCCTCCAATTCCGTTTGGCAACGCATACAATGCTTCATATAAACCATCTCGCTTTCTCTCATTATCGATTAACTGCCGGTTACAATTTCTTCCTCATAATAAAGCTCACCGGTGCCGCTCGTTTCCGCTTCCCAGGACGGTACCTCTTCTTCATAAGAAATTTCCGTCTCTTCCGCCCGGCGAACGGTTATATCCCGGAAACCAAACCAATTTTTCTCCTTGTCCCAAAAGAGTTTATAGCGCGTCGGCGTTTCCCGTCCGTCGCCGGTGAATGCCAGCATGAGGTCGTGGTCAGCGTCGATCCACATTTGCGGGTACGGAAGCGGGCTGTGATAATCCCGGCTGTCCACATATTTTTCCAGCTTTCCGGCTGCCGGATCATACCCCATCAGCACAGCACGCGGCGTTGTCTCCAGAGAAACGAAGATGCGGTCTGTTCCCTCGTCACGAAAAATTTTGAATCCGTACCCCGTCGCGCTCGCCGGACAATATCCGTCCGCGATGCGTTTGTCATTCCACCAGATAATCAGATGATATTTTTTCTGATCAGAAGCCATCCAGAGCTTACGGAAACGTATCTTGAATTTTCCTTCATCCGTTTTATATACCTTCTCCCACGCCTCATTTTCCGACAAGCGCAATACGCCCGTCGACGCCAGCAGGGAAAACGATCCGGCACTGACGGTCGGCGCGTATCCAGCGAGCAGGCAAAAGAGCAGCAACAAGATCCCTGACTTTTTCATTCTTCCCTCTCCCCTCTCCTCATCGCTGAACGGCTCTCCTCACACCCCAGCGAATCTTATGGGCATTGATCGTATAATTATTGAAATCCTCGGCCGGAGCCTTTCCCACCAGCCGGAGCGTTGCGGTGAAGGAAAACTGTCCCGGGGGAAGATTCATATTGGTAATGTTCTCCTCCTGCAAAAAGTCGATAAAGCTCTCAATTTCCCGGTCAAAGCGGAGCAATGTCACATCGAGCAGCATATCCTTAATGCTGGTCACGACGTCGCCAGTCCCGTTGTAAAACTTCCCCCGCAAGAGCAGATCCTGGCCTTCCTTCCATACGCTCCCGACCAGGAATACAACCTCTTTTTTCTCCAGCAGGGCACGCTGTTCCGCTTCGTGCCGCTCGCGGTACTCCTGTCTTTTCTCTATAACATAGCGTTCGTCAAACGCCAGTTTTTTCTGCACATAAGACCTCATTTGTTCCTTAGCCGCCGGATAGGAGAAAACGTTTGCCACCTCCTGCCCCCCGACATCGAGACCGGTCGATGCGGTATTAGCCGCCGCCCAAGCCGCAGAAAAATCACGCTGTAAAGCGGTGAATTTATCCCGCGTTTCAAGGTCAAAAACGTATTCCGTCGACTGCAGGAGTGCGGCTGACCTGGCGAAGAGCGTCTGATTTTTTTCCAGCGCCGCCAAAAATTTCTCGTGCCGGTCTTTCCATTTTTCGGGCGGAGTCTTGCCCGCAACCTCCTCGCGCAGCTTTCCCAGCCGTTCCGCCACCTCTTCCATGCCGTCTCCGGCGGCTTTAGCCTCGTCTGCCGCCGCATCGCCTGATAAAGCGTCCAGCGACGCGAAAAGCGCCTTGCTGTCCGTCATGATGGCAAGAAACTCTTTCTCTTTCGATTCATAAAGCTTCTCTGTAACCATCCCGAAGGACCAATACGCGACAGCGACGACAGCAATCAGCGCCAGAATCAGCTTCGTCTGTTTACTCATCGGCGCAGACGGCGGCGTGTCGCCCTTTGGCGCCGTCGTTCCGGACGTTTCCGGCGCTGTCGGCACCGTAGGATCAATTCTCTCTGGCGCTGCTGCGATAGTGTCCCCCATCGCAGCCGGCCCCGCCGAACTTTTTGACGTTGCTGACTCGTGCTCCAGCCCTGTGGCCGTTCCCGGCGCGGGTCTTCCCTCTCCACATTTCGGGCAGAATTTTCCCGTATTCCCCGATGTGCCGCAGGCAGAGCAGACCCATGTTCCCTCTGGCGCGCCGCACTTGGGACAAAACTTTCCGGTGTTGCCCTCCTGACCGCAAGCCAGGCAATTCCACGTTCCTTCCGGCGCCCCGCACCGGGAGCAAAACTTTCCCTTATTATCAGGCTTTCCGCAAACCTTGCACAGCCAATTGTTGAGAGTTTCTTCCATACCCGCCGTCCCTCCTCACTGGCGTTCCTTCCGTTTCCCGCCGCTCACAGTTACCGGAAAAACTTTATGTTTCCTCGAAAACCTGAACGATTTATCCTCAGTGTAGCCTAATAATTCCGGAGCGTCAACTGCGCTCCGAAGAAAAATCCCTGGTTTTCTTATTTCGATCGCCTGATTTTATCCGTCAGATCCGATTGCGTATGAACTACTGTCCCCAAGCCACAGCGCGGCTTCAGGTGCTGACATATTCTCCGGACGATAGCTCACGCCTCCCGGATAGCGCGCGCGATCTTCTCCGCCGCTTCTTTCAGCTCGCCTTCCGTATGCGTCGCCATGAGAGCCGCCCGCAAGCGGGCGCTGCCCCGGGCGACGGTGGGATAGCGGATGGCGGAAAGGAAGATACCCTCCTCGTAGAGGCGCTGCGCCACCGCCATCGCCCGGCCTTCATCGCCGATGACGATGGGAACGATGGCCGAAGCGCTGGCCGCTTTGACCCCCGCTTCCTCAAGGGCCTCACAAAAGAGCCAGGTGTTTCCCCGGAGCCGCGTCACCCGCTCCGGTTCTTCTTCTAAAATCGTCAGCGCCGCCTGCGCCGCCGCCAAGACGGACGGCGCGAGGCTGGTAGAGAAAATGAAGCTCCGAGCGGCATTGCGCAGATAATCGATGAGAAGCTGCCGCCCGCAGACGAAGCCCCCCTCGCTGGCCAGCGCCTTGCTCATGGTGCCCATGAGAATGTCCGGCGGTTCCGAAAGGCCAAAATGTTCCACAATCCCTCGGCCCGTTTTGCCGATGACGCCCGTGGCGTGAGCCTCGTCCATCATCACCAACAGGCCGTGTTTTTTGCCCAAGGCCATGAGATCCGGCAGCGGCGCGATGTCGCCGTCCATGCTGAACACCGCGTCGCTGACAATAACGCCGAAGGACGGAGCCGCCGCTTTGATTTTCGCCGCTAAATCCCCTGCATCGCCATGGCGGTAAACGATGGTACGGGCATGGCCGAGGCGGCAGCCGTCGATGATACTGGCATGGTTCAGCTCGTCGCTGAAAATCACCGCCCCCAAGGCGGCCAAAGCCGACAAAATCCCCACATTGGCCATATAGCCGGTATTGAAGAGCAGGGCGCTCTCCGTTCCCTTAAACTGAGCCAAGGCCTTCTCTAAATTTTCGTGCAAGGGCAGATTGCCCGTAGTGAGCCGGGACCCGCCGCTCCCCGCCCCGTATCGCCGAAGAGCCGCCTGTCCTGCCCTAAGAAC
>CAJPUA010000138.1 GCA_905373705.1 uncultured Schwartzia sp.
GTATGTATACGCGCTATGCCGAGAAAAGGGGCTGGCGGACGGCGCTTCTTGATTCCAATCCGACGGAGCTGGGCGGTTTTAAGGAAATTTCTTTTTCCGTAGAAGGGCATGGCGCTTTCAGCCGCCTGAAATACGAGCGCGGCACCCATCGGGTTCAGCGGGTTCCGGAGACGGAGTCGTCGGGGCGCATTCATACGTCGGCGGTGACGGTGGCGGTGCTGCCTGAGGCGGAGGAGGTCGAGGTCGAGCTGAAGCCCGAGGATATGCGTATTGATACCTATTGTGCCCACGGCGCGGGCGGCCAATATGTCAATCGGACGGAGACGGCGGTGCGCATCACGCACCTTCCCACGGGCATTGTCGTGCAGTGTCAGGATGAGAAGTCCCAGCTCAAGAATAAGGAGCAGGCGCTGCGCGTCCTGCGGGCGCGTATTTTCGAGCGGGCGCAGGAGGAGCAGGCGGCGGCGACGGCGGCTGACCGGAAAAGTCAGGTCGGCTCGGGGGATCGCAGTCAGCGTATCCGCACCTATAATTTTCCGCAGGGGCGGGTGACCGACCATCGCGTGGGGTTGACGCTTCATAAGCTGGACGCCGTTCTCGACGGGGAATTGGATGAATTTATTGATGCGCTGATTACGGCGGAGCAAGCGGAACGCCTGCGGCGGCAATAAGGCAAAGACGGCGCGGCGGCAGAGGGGGATATTGCGGCGGGATGGGAGAGCTTTGGACAATCGGTCGGATCGTGAAATGGTCGGAGCAGTACTTTGCCGCCCACGGCGTCGAAACGCCGCGATTGGACGCCGAAGTTCTGCTCGCGCATCTTTTAGGCGAGAATCGCCTCTATTTGTACGTGCATTATGATAAGCCCCTTAATCCCACGGAACTGGCGGCGTACCGCGATTTCGTCCAGCGGCGGGCGGCGCGGGAGCCGGTCGCTTATATCATCGGGACGCGCGAATTTATGGGGCTGTCGTTTACCGTGACGCCAGAGGTTCTCGTTCCCCAGCCGGACACGGAAACGCTGGTCAGCACCGCAAAGGAGCGGCTAAAAGGGAAGGGAAAGGCGCACATCGCTGATTTGGGGACGGGGAGCGGCGCGATCGCGCTCTCGTTGCTTCATCTTTTGCCGGAAATCTCCGCCGCGGCGACGGATATCTCGCCGGCGGCGCTCAAGGTGGCGGAGGAAAACGCCGCGCGGCTGGATCTGGCGGCACGGGTGGCCTTTTACCAAGGCGATCTTTTCGCGCCGCTGATGGGGCAGACCTTCGATGCGATTCTTTCCAATCCCCCGTACATTCCGCGCGGCGATATTGAGGGGCTGCCGCCGGAAGTCTTGGCGGAGCCCCGGCTGGCGCTGGATGGCGGAGAGGACGGGCTGGATTTTTATCGGCGGATCGTCCGGGAAGCGAGGACGTTTTTGCGCCCGGACGGTTTCCTTACGGTTGAAGCCGGGCAGGGCGAGGCCGCGGCGATCCTTGCGTTAGGGGAAGAATACGGCTGGGGACAGGCAGAAATCGTAAAGGATCTGGCGGGGATCGAGCGTGTCGTCGTCTTGGCACGGGATCAGCACGGCAGTTTATAAAGAGGGAAGCATGGAAACGAAGGTTATCCGAATTACGGATGTTGCGGCGGAGAGGGACGTGATTCGCGAAGCGGCGGCGATTCTTCGCGCCGGGGGCTTGGTCGCCTTTCCCACGGAAACGGTTTATGGCCTCGGGGCGAACGGTCTCGATGGAACGGCTTGCGCCGGGATATACGCGGCGAAGGGGCGCCCGTCGGATAATCCGCTCATCCTTCATGTGGCGGATCGGGAAATGGTCGATATAGCGGCGCGGGAGGTGCCGCTTCTTGCCGAAAAACTATTGGCGGCCTTCACCCCGGGGCCGATCACGCTGATTCTGCCGAAGCGGATGGAAGTGCCGGACAGCGTGACGGGAGGCTTAGATACGGTCGGCGTGCGCTTGCCGGAGAATGATATTGCCCGCGCGCTGATTCGGGCGGCGGGCGTCCCTGTCGCGGCGCCCAGCGCGAACCTTTCCGGGCGCCCCAGCCCGACGAACGCGGCCGCCGTCGCCGCTGATATGTCGGGGCGTATCCCGTTGATTCTCGACGGTGGGGCGTGCCGCTTTGGCGTGGAATCGACGATCGTGGACTGCACTGGCGACACGGCGGTCATTCTGCGCCCGGGCGCCGTTACTCAGGAAATGTTACGCGAAGTTGTCGGCGAAGTGCGTATCGATCCGGCGATCGTGGGAGAGGCGGCGATTCCCCGCGCCCCCGGGATGAAGTACACGCATTATGCGCCGCGCGTGCCGCTGGCGCTCATCGACGCGCCCGCGGAGCGGCGGGTGGCGGCGTTTCGCGGGGAAGTGGCAAGGCGGCAAGCCGCTGGAGAAACGGTCGGTCTCATTGTCAGCGAGGAAGTGGCGGCGGCGCTGGCGGATCTCATACCCCCCGCGCTTCGTGGAGTTTATGGGCGAGCGGGCGATTTAGCGGCAATGGCGGCGCATCTTTACGATACGCTGCGCAGCTTCGATCGAAAACCGGCAACCGTTCTCCTCGGCGAGGCGGTGACGCCGGAAGGGCTGGGGATGGCCATCATGAACCGGCTGGAAAAGGCGAGCGGCGGACGAAAAATTCAAGGCTAAGGCGTGCTCATCGCGTCGGAGAAAAGGCAGAAAATAAACCACGCAGGAAGGACCTTCGCAAGGCGTAGTTATTGCGCCGCTTTGCCCAAGAGCATAAAAATAAAATGCTGAGCTGAAAGCATCCTGCGGTTTTACGAAACGGATGCCGGGTCTGGCGTTTATCGTGGGCATGGGCGCAAGTTTTTATATTTTTTCTAAAGCGCTTTTGAGCCTGCTGCTAACGAAAAAGCTCCCGGCACTTTTGTGCCGGGAGCTTTTTACTTGCGCAGGGTTACGTCGTCGATGCAGGAGCCGTCCGGCAGGAAGCATTGGAATCGCAAGGCTTCGGAGGAGGCGGCAAGCGTGAGGTAATTGTCGGTTTCGGGCTGGGGGGCGACGACCCGGTCAAATTCGTGATCGATCCATAGCCCCGGGTAGCGAACGTTTCCGGCGACACCCGTGAGAAGATAAAGCGGCCCATTCGCTGCGGGCGCGAAGTTAAAGAGGTGACCGCGGTCACGGTAAGTGTGGAGATGCGCGGTCAATACGGCGTCTACTCCCGCCGCGTCGAAGAGGGGCATGAAGGCGCGTCCCACGGAATCGTCGATGCCTGGAACGCGTTCAGGACGGCCGTGGATGCCATACTGCAAAACGTCTCGATGTAAAAGGACGATTTTCCATTTTTTCTTCGTCGCTGCCAGATCGCGTGGCAGCCAGTCGAGCTGTTCTTCCTTGAGGCCGGGGATGAAATCGTCCAGCTCGCTCCATTGCGTATCAAGGACGGTGAAGTGGACATCGCCGTAATCGTAGGAATAGTAGTGGTGATTAAACTTCGCGCTGCCGTTCTCGGGAAGGGCAAAAAGCGCTAAGTACGCCTCCGGCCAGCGGGTTTTCCAGTCGATGGTATAGGTTTCGTGATTGCCCATGATGGGGGCGAGGGGCAGGCGGTCGCTTATTCCCTCGAGAGCATCAAACCATTGGTTCCACTGGTTATGATCTTCGCCGTTATCCACGAGATCGCCCATATTGATGACGAAAGCCGCATCGCTGTGGCGGCTGGCAGCATCCTGCGCCACATTGCGCCAGGTAATGTAGCCGTCGGAGCATTGCGTATCAGGGAAAATCAGCGCCTTAAAGGGGCCGCCGCCATCCGTCTGGAGCGGCCGCCACGCGGTTCCCTGCGCGCCGGACAGGAGCCGGTACTCGTAGCAGGCGCCGGGCGCAAGGCCGGTAATCGTGGCGCTGTGCAGATAAATATGCTGCCCGTCGTCGGTGTAGAGCGCCGAGCTGGCAGACGTGACATGGCAATCGTCGCTCCCCGGAAGACGCCAGGCGACCTCGGCGTCCGCCTGCGGGTCGTCGGAATGCCACATAATCGTGCGCGAGGTGCGGCTGTCGGTCGTGATAATCTGGCGCAGGCGGAGCGCGTCGAGCGAGGTGTCGCCGGTCAGGGCGCGCACCGCTTTTTGGGTCAGGGACGGCGCTTTTTCAACGGCGGCGGTATCGGCGTCGGAAAACGCGCAGCCGGAAGCCAGCGTCAAAATGGCCCCGCCGGCCAATTTCAAGAATCCGCGGCGGGAAAGTTTTTGGGTATTCATGC
>CAJPUA010000139.1 GCA_905373705.1 uncultured Schwartzia sp.
GCGCTTATCTTCCAGCACTTTGAGCAATTTGTTTTGCAGCATAGCGTCCATTTCGCCGATCTCGTCGATGAACAAAATCCCGCCGTGCGCGTCGGTGACGAGGCCGGGCTTTGGTTCCGGTACGCCGCTGTCCGCAAGATCACGCCGCGCCCCTTGATAGATAGGGTCATGCACCGAACCAAGGAGCGGGTTCGTCATGTCCCGGGGATCCCAGCGGAGCGTCGTGCCGTCCGTTTCAACGAAGGGCGCTTCCAGGCCAAAGGGCGACTCCGAAACTTCTTTGGCACGCTCCAGGACAAGGCGCGCCGCGGTCGTCTTGCCGACGCCCGGCGGGCCGTAGAGCAAAAGATGCTGCGGATACGGCGACGACAGCTTGGAAAAGAGCGAACGGACAGCCCGAGGCTGGCCGACGATTTCCTCCAGCGATTTAGGGCGCAAAAGCTCCATGACCGACTGCGTGAGGTGTACTTGATCCATTTTTTCCAGTTCCTCGCGCTTTTTCGCCGCCTGCGGACTTTCGACGGTCACCTTCTCCTCGTCGAGAACCTGCAGGCGGATGTCCTTCACATAGTCCTGATGGTTTTCTTCGAGCTTTTCCGCGATCTTTTTTTCGATTTTATCTTCCAGCGAGCGCCGCGCCATCATGTCGGCGATACGCTCGGAAAGCGCTGTGATGAGCTTCGGTATCTCCGAATCGACGGGAATATGCTCGATGGTCGGGTTTTCCATGACGATGCGCTGGAGCGCCAGCACCCGCTCCCCGCGCAGCGGCGAACGCATGAAACGCATGGCGTCCATTTTCCCCGCCTTAATGACCAGTTTATCCGAGCCGAGAATATCCGCCAGCATCCCGTACAGAGCGTCGATCTCGCGGTCGAGAGCATTCTCCTGCCCTGCCGCGGCTCCCGCCTCCTCCGCCGCATCCTTCCGGCGGAAAAATTTGAACAGATTTCCCATTACACGTTCCTTTCACCGCGCCTCATTCGGCGGCGATGCGTACTTTTATCCGGCTGGTGACCTCGGGATGTACCCGAATGACCGCCTCGTAATCCCCGGGGCCGGTTACCTCGGAGGAAAGGGTAATTTTTCGCTTGTCGAGTTCGATCCCGTGCGCCTTTTTCAAGGCTTCCGCGACGTCTTTCCCCGTCACGGAGCCAAAAAGCTTGCCCCCCTCGCCGACGCGAACGGAGATCGCGACCTCGACTTTGGCAAGCTGCGCCGCCAAGAGCTTCGCTTCGTCCGCCTCCTGTGCTTTTTTATGGGCGACAGCTCCCGCTTTCTGCTGAGCGAGGTTCAGATTCTGCGCGGTCGCTTCGGCGGCGAGGCCTTTCGGCAGCAAGAAATTGCGTCCGTACCCCTCGGACACCTCGACGACTTCCCCAGCCTTGCCGACCTTTTTGACGTCCTCCCTTAATATAACTTTCATTTCAACCATTCTCCTTCATGAATTTTCGCGCAATCTCCACGACCTTCTCCGTAATCTCTTTCAAGTCGCCGTTGTGTATCTGCGCCCCGGCTACGTTCTGATGTCCGCCGCCGCCAAATTCCTCCATGATCACCTGCACGTTGAACTCGCCCGACGACCGGGCGCTGATGCCTACCACGTCGGACGCGAGTTGAAAAACGACAATACTCATGTGAACGCCCTCGATGCGAAGCAACGCGTCCGCCGCCTGCGCCGCGATGGCTTGAATATTCGACTGGCTTTCAGGAATCGATGTTACGATAAGCCCCCCGTCGTAAAGCTTCGACGCCGCTTCTGCCTTAGCAATGGCGCGGTTCGTTTCGTAATCTGAGCGGAACAGGTGGCGGATAACAACCGGATCGGCGCCCGCCCGACGCAGGAACGCCGCCGCTTCAAAGGTACGGACCCCCGTCTGCACGGCGAAATGTTTCGTATCAACGATGATTCCAGCGTAGAGCGCCGTAGCGTCGAGCCGCCCCATTGCCAGATCGTCGCTGAAGTACATCAAAAGCTCCGTCACCAGCTCGCAGGTCGACGAAGAGGACGGCTCTAAATACATGAGCAGCGGGCTGGCGATACAGCTCTCGCTGCGCCGGTGATGATCGATGACCACGACCCGGCTGATGTGCTCCAAGAGCTTTGGCGCCGCCACCATGTGAGGAATATGCGTGTCGACGACGACGAGCAATGGGTGCGACGCAGTCATCGTGCCCCAAAGCTCGTCCTCGCGGGCGAAAAGCTCGGCATATTCCGGTTTATCCGTTAAAAGATCGGTAAATTTATCGATCCCGTCATTCATTGGGCTCAAAATAACGCGCACCGGCTTTTTTAACTGCGCCGCCATTTGGGCGACGCCGATAGCAGCCCCCAGCGCGTCGAAATCCTCATTCTGGTGCCCCATAACGTAGATGGCGTCCGAGGCTGTCATGAGATCGCGCAGCGAATGCGCCACCACCCGCGCTTTAACCCGCGTGTGCTTTTCCACCGCTGTCGCCTTGCCGCCAAAGAACTGCGGCTTACCGTCGACGAGGACGACCGCCTGATCGCCGCCGCGCCCCAGCGCCAAATCGAGCTCCTGCTGCGCCTGCCTCCCCAGTTCCCCGGGCGATTGCCGGTCGGCAACCGCCACGCCGAAGCTCAGCGTCACCGGAAGATGGTTGGAATTATGGAGGGTCCGCACCTGATCGAGAATTTCAAACTTATCCGCCAGTGCCTGATCGAGAGAACGGCGCTCCATAACCGCCACATAAAAATCGTCCCGAATACGGCGCAAAAATCCGCCCAAACGGCGCATCCACTCGTCGAGCATGCGGTTCACTTCAAAGAGAAGCGCCGTACGCTCCGCCTCCGTAAGCCCCTGCAGGACCTCGTCAAAATTGTCGATCTCAATATACGCCAGCACCATACGACTCGCATGATATTCTTCCTGAAGCTGCTCAAACTTCGTAATATCCATGACGTAAAACGCCATGAGAATATCCTGCTCCGCGCCCTTCGAAACGTCGCCTCCCAGCGCAATGGGGCGATGCGCAGCGCGATAATGCGTATCTTCGTGGGTAAAGACGTAATCGCCGCTTTGCCCCCAGATGGGCTTCAAAATCATATTCGGCCAGAAATCCTCGACCGGCGCGCCCTGCTCGACATGGCTCCCCACGTAGCGATCAAGGGCGTCGTTTCCCCACTGAAGTCTTCCCTCCGCGTCGACGATCAGAATCGCCTGGGGCAAATTCTCGATGGCGTAATTCGTGACGGGATTAACGTTACTCGCGATGTCCCGAAAATAGGCGGAAAATTTCTCACGCCGGTCCCGGCAACGCTCCCGCGCAAAAATTGCCAGGGAAAGCCAGACGACGGCGCTGATTGCCCCCATGTAAAAATTATACGAAACCAGTATCGCCACCGTTATCCCGTAGATAACGAGGAAAATACAGGCGTCAATCCAAGCGGAAAAATTACGAGGCAAAACGCCTCACCTCATTTCTAGCTGCGCCAATAGCGTTTGCGGTAATCAAATACCATATCGAAAAGACCGGTAAAGACGAGAATCGGCATGAGAAAAGAGCTGAAAACAACGAAAATAAGCACCAGCGTAGTCACCAGCCGCGGCCAGCGATAGTAGCGCACGACATATTCGTAGAGTGACGCCCCTTCGATAAGCCCGGCCAGCGTCGCCAGCATATTGAAATTCAGTGACGCCTGGTAGAGAAGCGTCAGCTCGCGCGTCGATCCCCAGTACATACCGAGCAGAGAAAAACCAAAAATATACAGAAAAACGCCGGGCAGTCGCCACTCGGTAAAAGGCGGCAGAACGGGAACCTTCTCCCCCAGCCGCCCTAAAACCTTCCCCAGCGCCCAGAAATTCAGCATTGTATCGAGAAGCCCCATCGTCACCACCACGAGAGGCAAAAGAAGCCGCACCAATGAAATATTTTGCTGAAACGTTTCACGCGCCGCAGCGATCTGCGCCTCGCTCATGCCGACGCTCTCGTAAACCGCCGCCGCCTGCGAAAAGGACTCCTCCATAGCCGTCAACTGACCGGAGAAAGGCTCCAGACCGGTAAGGAAAAAGACGATCCCCAGCCCGGCGAACTTCGCCACAATCGACACCAATATCGTCGTCGCCACAAGGCGCGTCGCCGAATGGCCGCCGCGATAGCCAAAGCCCAGCGCCAGCCCAACGGGGCCGAAGGCGATAGCAAGCCGCAGCCCGATCGTCGGTTCGATGAGCATAGCGATGAGGAGCGACGCGACAGCGAGCGCCA
>CAJPUA010000140.1 GCA_905373705.1 uncultured Schwartzia sp.
CGTCCCGCATAGTCACTGACCGGCCCTGCCATGAGTTGACCGATCGCCATGCCCCCCATCGTCATTGTCAGCGTGAGCTGAACGAGGGACGGCCCCACGCCGAATGCTCCCGTCATGACCGGCAGCGCCGGCAGGTACATATCCGTCGACAGCGGCGCCATCGCCGACAACATACCGAGAAATACCATCCACACGATTCGTGTCTTTCCCATGCCCCTATCTCCTCATAATAAAAATATAAGGAGTATTTCATCTATCGATCAAAAGCCGCGTTCTACGGTGCTGAGAGCATACCGCCGTTCTTTGCCTGCTGTCAAAACCCCGTCATGCACGTGGCTATGACGGGGTTTTGACAATTTATGGTGATAACATGATTTGTTATTTTTAGACATATTTTTTCGTGATGCAAATTGCACGTGCTACCTGATATTCCTTAATATAGGAGCATTTAGCATAGCCTTGGTTTGGTATTCTTGGCAATTGTTTGCAATCCTTTATTTGCGTTGGAATTTCTTAAACGCTTCAGGATAGACTTGCCGTAGTTCGTCGTACACATTTTTCCCCACAAACAGCGTGTAAATCTCCTTAGCTTTCGCTTCTATATCAATATCCGTAAAACCGTCCGGATGCGTCAGCTTGCCGATATAGTACATATCCAAAAGCGCTGTATCAAAATTCATACCATAGGTGAAATATGGCATGATCGCGTAGGTTTCCCCTTGTTGAAAAGCGGTCAGAGAATCGAAAAAACGCGGATCCTTTTCCAGTTCGCCTAAAATTCGCTTCTTGCCACTTAAATCTAATAGGATCAACTCGGGATCAATCTCCAGTAATTTTTCCTTATCTAAAATCATTCCTTTTTCTTTCGTCAAATCGTTCATTACGTTGTTCACTTTCACGGTATCTAAAAGATCGACATGTTCTTTTGTCGAAAGAATCCCCTGCTCACCGCGGAAGCTGCAGCCGCCCATGTAGACGCGTGGCCCGGAGATCGCTCCGCCCGCTCTCTTTTGCAGATCGTTTTGCGTTTCTTTTAGAAAACGAATGATTTCTTCGGCTCGCTCCGTTCGGTTCATGGTTTTACCGACGATGGCAAAAGTCTGATATACTTCTTCGTTGAATATATTGTCTTTGGAACCAGAGAGGAGTCCGACGACCGGGATATTTAATTTAGCCTGTAAGGTATCCATTTCGTCTTTGCTTTGGTATGCGGCAAAAATCACCTCCGGCTTCTTATACGCCAGTTGCTCATGATCGGGCACAATTTCGGGGCCGCCTTTACCTACGGTGTCTAAATTACGGATGTTGGGATAGGCGTGGTGAAAGGATTGGCCCGTTACCGTGCGGCCGCGTTTTTCAATATCTTCCACGCCGATCAGTCCGTTGTCACCGCAGACATAGGTATAGATCTTCAAGCCGCCGTGGCCGATCACCGCCGCGCTTTTCGGAACCTTTTCAAAACGGACTTCACGCCCTTGGATGTCCGTAACCACATAAGCCGACTTTTCTTCGCCGTTGGGACTCGCAGGCGATTTTTCTCCGCTGGTTGGGGCACTGCCACAGCCAGTGATAATCGATGCAGACAGCAGCAGTCCTGCACCCCAAGCCAAAAGATTTTTCAACATAACAAAACCTCCTCATTAACAGAAAGCGATGACTTTTTTATCGCGGTACGGCAATACCGCTACTTCAATTCCATATACCTCTTTGATTGACGATGCAGTGAGAATGCTTGCGTCGCCGTAAGCGTAGATACGACCTCCTTTCAGCAATAAAAATTTATCGGAAAAATGAAGCGCTAAATTGATATCATGCATGCTGGCAAAAACAGCGATATGTTTTTCGGTGCAATACTTTTTCAGCATGCGCACGACCTGCAGCTGATTTTTTATGTCCAGACTGCTGGTTGGCTCGTCAAGCAGAATGAGCCGTGGCTCCTGCGCGAGGGCGCGTGCGATCACAACCTTTTGAAACTGTCCGCCGCTTAATGTGTTGGCTTGACGCAGGGCATACGATTCCATCTCCAAGGCCACAATAATGTTTTCGACTCGCTCGTGATCGGCATGTTGGGGATTTCCGCCCATGTGCGGGATACGACCGGTCAGGATCACATCGTAGACCGTGTTTTGCACCGGAAGATTGTATTGTGTCACATAGGCTAAGTGCTGTGCCAGCAATCGGGCCTTTATGGTGTGCAGATCTTCTCCGCCAATATAGATATGCCCCTCGGCGGGTTTTAAGAACCGACTGATCGTATTAAGCAGCGTGGATTTTCCCGACCCGTTCACGCCCAGCAGAGCGACGAATTCACCTTGGGAGATGGAAAAATCCAGATGATCTAAAATGCGTTGATCATAATAAAATGTCAGCGCTTGAACGTCTAACAGCGGCATATTATCGCCCCTTTAAGAGAACATAAAGAAAGAGCGGCGCACCAAACAGTGAGGTAACAGCCCCAACTGGAAGAACCAGCGGAGCGACAACGACGCGTGCCAAAGCATCGCTGGCCAGTACGATACAAGCGCCTGATAGGAGCGCTGCCGGTATCATGAAGCGCTTATCTTCGCCAATGAGGCGTTTAGTCATTTGTGGTGCAAGTAGCCCAACAAAGCCGATGATTCCAGCGAAAGCGACACTGACACCGGTGTTTAGAGCCGCAATCAAGATGCAGAGATTTCGGAGATGTCGGACGGGGATGCCCAGTGAATGTGCAGATTGTTCTCCCATGTCCAGTGCGTTCATCTGCCAGCGCAGTGCATACATACAGAGAACGGAGAGCGCTGTGACCACGGCTAAAATAACGATCTCGTCGAAATGAACTCTTCCCAGGTCGCCAAATGTCCAAGCTACTGCCGACGCCAATTCCGTATCGTCGGCAAAATATTGGATGATGGTAATGAAAGCTAAGAAAAGGGCATGAAACGCCGTTCCGGCTAAAACGACGGTCGTTTTATTGGCAGTTCGCAGGTTTGAGATCAAAAGTACCAAGCTCATACAAGCCATCGCCATAAGGAAAGAGGAGAGAGCGGTCAACCATAGGTTTCGCTCGATTCCCCACCGAGAAAATAAAATGAGCGCGACGTTCGCGCCAGCTGCGGATGCGGAGGAAATGCCAATAGTCGTAGGCGAGGCCAACGGATTATTTAGAGAAGACTGGATGATCAGCCCGGAGAGCGCAAGATTCATTCCAATCAAAAGTCCGCCTAAAAGTCTGGGCAGGCGAATCTGAAATATGATTTCCCGCAAGGTCGCATTCTCATTTCCTAAAAGAACGGCAAAGCTTTCTACCGCCGTCATTTTCGAGGAACCTACATGCAGAGAAATGATAGAACATATCACTAATAAGAGCAGGAGGAAGAACAGAAACGTTTTTTTCTTCCGAATATATTGCTGATACGTTCTCTTTATGTCTATGTCTGTCTCTTTCGCCATGACACGCCTCGTTTCCCTTGTGGATGTAGAGAAATATTACATATATATGTTTTTGACATTATTATAACAAAGACAGAGATCCATAGCAAGAATCTTTCTCAAATAAAAATACCTGCATCATCGGGAAAGACCGATGATGCAGGCTCCGTCATAGCGCTGTTGTCAGTTATTTTTTGACCGTTTTGTAGACACGCAAAAAATAGGTCAATTTTTTTATTCGAGATTCGACGTCATTTTTCCAAAAGGCTAATTCTTCGTATCCTTTATCCGTAATATTATAGATTTTTCGAGCTGCGCCGGGATGTGCCGTATCCCATCGCGAAACGACCGCACCGATTTTTTCTAACTGGTTTAGGGTGCGATAGACAGCGGCGGTGTCGCACTGAAATTCGGGGATATCCCGGATCAAGTTACTGTGTATGGCGTTCCCGTAGTTGCTTTGCTGGGCTAAATCCAGCAAAATAAAGGCCGGTAAATGACGATGATTCTGCATTCTGCCACGTCCCATAAAAAACGCTCCCTTCGTGAGATTTATCGCGGCTAAGCGAGGCCACAGGCGGTAAAGATCGGTAGTTTTCTTGATGAATTGTCAAGTCGAGTGCAATTGTATGGTGAGCCTTGTCAATCCCATGATAACAGAAATTCACCGTCCCCCGGCGCGATGGGCGGGGGCGATGCAGCGGGCGTAGGACGCATAGGCGGCGAGGCAGCCGGTGAGCATGAGAAACGCCATGGGGAGGGCGTTTTCTTCCCCCGCGATGCCCACCAGG
>CAJPUA010000141.1 GCA_905373705.1 uncultured Schwartzia sp.
GCTCTGTGCCGTATCATAGTTATACACGGCATCCTCGTATTCTTCCTTCGTGTTCGCGCCAAGCCCGTAGAGATAAGATACCCGATCGTATTTCGCCTTCGCGTTGACGACTTTATACTGCGCCTGCTCGCGCTTCGCCTCGTAGTCCTTGCCATCGAGGGTCGCTACGGTCTGTCCGGCGGTTACTCTCTCATTTTCCTTCACCAGCACCGTTTTGATACGCGCCGTGATCTTCGAGCTGACCTCGACCGAATCAACCGGACGCAATGTCCCGGTGGCGGAAACGGTCGCCCGAATATCCTGCTTTTGCACCTCGGCCGTTTCTACGGCAGTCATTTGATTAGTCGCCTGCTGCCTTTGATAATAATAATAACCGCCAAAGCCAGCCGCTGCCAAAAGGACGACGATAATGGTTAATTTCAGGTTCTTGACGGTTTTCATAAAGACCCCTCATTTTCTGTCGCGGCGACGCTTCCCGCGGAGTCCACAGCCTCTCTGGCCGCCTTTTCCTCAGTCGCACCGCGCCGGGCTTTTTCCGCCGCTTTTGGATCGACGGCTTCCGCGGATATGCCGGGCGCTATCCCCGCGGTATTTTCTACCTGCGCCTTATAGCGGGCGTAATCATACTGAGCGGTGGCAAAATTCGTCTCCGCCGTTGACAGCGCCACCTGCGCGTCGATAACGTCGAGCAAAATCCCTTGCCCGGCACGATACTTCTCCATCGTAATGTAATAATTCTCCCGCGCTTCGCCCACCGCCTCCTGCGTCGTAGCGAGGCGTTTTTCCGCTTCGCGCATGTTGTAATAGGCCTGCCGCACCGCCTGATCAACATCTTCTTTATCCTTTTGCAGGGTCAGCGCCGCTACGTCGCGGGCCGTTTTCGCCTTATCGACAGCCGCCGCGGTCACGCCGCTGTCAAAAATGTTCCAGCTCACCCGCACGCCTGCCGAATAATTATGGCTGTCAGAGGACTGCGGATGAAACTCCCGCTCCTCCGACGCCGACGCGGACAGGCTAACCTCAGGAAGATATCCGGCGCGCGCTGCATCGACATCCAATTCTCGCTGGCGCAGCGTGTATTGATCGATAATGAGATCCTTACGATTTTCAAAAGCATAGGCAACGCACGCTTCCATCGCCGGGTAAAAGGGGACGTAAGTAAAGTCTTCCGTCAGCGTAAGCGGTTCGCGCTGATCAAGCCGCAGGAGATTTTTCAGGACAACAATCTTAACCTCGTAGTCATTTTGTGACTTGATGAGGGTCTGCCGGGCGTTCGCCAGCTCGACCGAAGAGCGCAGAACATCAAGCCGGGCCTTGCTGCCCGCCTGATAGAGCTGCTCCACATTCGTGAGGTGCGCCTGATACTTATCGACGGACTCCTGATCGATGGCTACGGTTCGCTTGGCTTCCAGCACATCGTAATAGGCTTTGATCACGCTGTACCGAAGATTTTCCCGCTCTCGTTCCGTCGCCAGCCGCGCCGCGTCCACCCCGATCTCGCCGCTTTTAATATTGGCTTCGTTCGCGCCGCCCGTATAGAGCGGCAGCGTCGCCGAAAGGGACGCGTTCCCCGTATCTGTGCGACTGGCGCGGCTCGACTTACCGGTGGTGAGACCACCTGACGCCGACAGCGAGAAGCTGTTTTTTCCTCGCGCCGCTTTCAGCGTCGCCTGCGCCGTGTCCTCCCCCTTCGCCGTAATTTGCAGCGCGGTATTCTGGGCCAGCGCCAGCTCGACCGCTTCCTCAATCGAAAGCTCCGCCGCCTCCGCCGCACCGGTAAGAAGCGCCGCCGCCAAAAATACCGCTCCCGCCGCCCGTACCTTCATCATCTGCCACTTCCTTTGCCCATCTTTATCTTTCCTTGCCTGTCTATATCTCAAAGCGGCGCCTACGTTCCCTTACCGCCGGGACGACCTTCTCCGTGCAGGATTCCTTCATGCATGATAAAAAACAGATTTTACATGTTTATGATAGCCGCGTTACAACTCTATTAAACTATGCTGAAATTTAGCGGTAGGCGAAAACCGTCTCAATCATCGCCAAACGTGTAGTCCGCGCCGTACCATCCCGCTTTGCCGGGGATAGGATAGATAACGCCGCGTGCCGCAAGCTCCGCCAGATGATCGACGACCTCCTGCTCCGACGCCGTGCCGTCCATCATCAAAACGACCATGCCGCTCCCTTCGCCGTCCATATCCGCCTCGCCGTACCCGTGAATGTACTCGAAGATAACCCGGTCAATCGCATCGGGCAAATATTTTTCCTCAAACGCCGCCTCGGAGAGCGTAGCCGCCTCCGCCCGGATCGCTTCCGACGCGGGGGAAAGCGCCTCCATTACGGGAGTCTCCTGCCGCACCGCGCCGCATTCCTCCGCCGCAGCCTTTGCCAGCGCCGCCAGAAGGCGTGCGCGGCAGGATGCGCAAAGGGCGATCGGAGCCGCGCCGTCTTTCTCCCAGTCAATCTGCCGCACCGCATCCGGCGCGCCGCAAAGCTGACACGTAAGCTCGTTTTTCTCAATGATCCGCATACTTTTTCTCCTTCACCGCCGACGCCATATTAAAATAATAAGCCAGCGCCAGCCCCGTCACACCGGAGAAAAGCGCCGTGCCGACGGATACCGCGTGATACTGCTTTACACTCGCCGCTACGTTGCGCGCCGTCGCCGCGGGCAGGACGAGTAAAGAATTGATGATGAGCAGCCCAACCCATTGGATACTCACCGCTACCACCACCGCCAGGAGCGCAGCGAAAGCGCTTTCCACAAAAAGCGCCGGCACCCCGCGGCTTTTCGCAAAGGGACGATTGACAGAAAGCAAGAGCAGCGGATTAAAAAGCGCCGCCCATGCCGCCGCGACCACGAGAAACACCATGGCCAACGCCGCCAGATCTTCCGGCGCGACGCTCAGAATATCGCCGATAAGATACGCCGAAAACTTATTAAAGCCTCCGCCCTGCGACATGATCATCAGCCCCGCCGCGATGGCCGTCGAGGAGAAAACGCCGATAACCGTATCCGTCGACGCATTGCTGCGGTTTTTAATATAAGTAATAAAAAGCGCGAAAATCACGGAAAACGCCGCCAGCGAAAAAAGCGGCGACGAAAGCCCCAGAATCGCCCCGAGCGCAATACCGGTGAACGCCCCATGCCCCAGCGAATCGGAAAAAAACGCCATCCGGCTCGATACCACCATCGTCGACAGCAGGCCAAAGAGCGGCGTCACTAAAAGAACCGCCAGGAGCGCGTTCTTCATGAAATTATGATCAAGCCAGGAAAAAGGCAAAAGGACGTCAAGCCCGCTATATATCGCCGCGATCATGCGCTCTCTCCTCCGAGCAGGACATCCAGCCCCATGCCAAACGTCGCTTTCATCTGCGGATCGCGAAACACTTCGCCGGGCGTCCCGCTCGCCAAAATCCCGCGGTTCATCAGCACCACCTGATCGGCGTGGCGCGCCGCCAGCGCCAGATCATGAGACACCAAGATAATAGCCATATCTTCCTTGGCGCGAAGGTCGGCCAAAATATCGTAAAACAGCGCCAGTCCGTTATGATCGACGCCGGACACCGGCTCGTCGAGAAGCAGCAAATCAGGGAGCGGATCGAGCGCCAGGGCCACAAGAACCCGCTGGAGCTCGCCGCCCGACAGCGCCCCCAGACGGCGATCCACGAGGCGTGCCGCCCGTACTCTCTCCAGCCCTCTTCCCACCCTTTCCCGCAAATGGTGTGATGAAAAAAGCCACACCGGGCGGCGGGACAGAGCGGCCATGAAAAGATCCATGACCGTCGTCGGGGCGCTGACGTCAAACCGCAGATATTGCGGCACATAACCGATGACCGGGTGTCCCGTATGCGCGCCCTTGGCATCCGTATAATGAAGCGCGCCGGTATGCGGTACTTCGCCCAGAATCGCGCGCAAAAGCGTCGATTTTCCCCCACCGTTCGGTCCCACAATCACCGTAAGCTGCCCGCAGTGAATATGTAAATTGACATGGGAAAACAACGTTTCCTCTCCGAAACGCACGCCAAAATCCTCGATTTTCGTACAGCATACCCGGGCGCAGTCATCGCCCACACCGCCTTGATGGTGCAAAATCGCCTTAAACAAAAAATCAGCCCTTCCGAAAAACGTCTCCCCATATTTTCGCACATTCGCC
>CAJPUA010000142.1 GCA_905373705.1 uncultured Schwartzia sp.
GGATAGCAAGCCCCTTTGCTCTATCGATCCTGCCGGTTACTCCGCCGGTTCCTTCGCGACGGGCGACAGCGAATCCTGCGTGGTAAAGACAACCGTTTGCGTCGCCTGCCAGGCAGACACGGCAATAACTGCCGCAGCGAGCAAGATGCAAGCAAAGGCGGCGAGCTTCTTCGCGCCGGCTTTTCCTTCGCTCTTTTTCAAAAGGACAAAGAAAACGACGGCAAGGACGACGAAAATCCCGCCGAGTGCGGCGGAAAGCGCGATATGCAGCTTGTTCCAGACGCGATACTCGACGCTGATATGCTTATTCGCATTTTCGGTAAGCGTAGCGGAGAGATTCCAATAAAGGGTTTTACCGCCGTCCTGTACGCTGTCGGCGTTATTTTTATCCGGTACGACGGGAAGATGCAGATAAAAGTCGTATTTAATCTGATCGAGGAACCCTTTCATGATGGCCTGCATCTGGGGATCGCTGTCGTCGCCGTTATTTTCTTCCTTCGCGCCGACATAGAGATCAAAGGCGTACATATCGTAAAACCAAGTTTTTTTCTCCTGGATCCCCTCTCCCTTGCCGGGAACACGCGCAAAAATTTTCCCGCCCTTTTCGGCAAGCGTTCTCATGTCGGGATATTCCGCGATAATTTCAAAGCCTTTCTTATCGTCCTCCTGCACATCTTTCACTGTAGCAGAAGGATTGCTTTTCATTACCTCGTCCTTTGCTTCCGCAACCGCGCTGCTGACAAGATCCGCGCCAAGAATCGTGGTCTTTAGCGTACTCGTGCCATCCTCGCGGATTGTGAGATCGGCGCTTCCCTTAAAGCAGCCCGACGTAAAGATGGTACAGATAACGACAAGTAATGCAGACAAAAGGGAGCCCAAGCGAAAACCAAGCCTCGTTTTAAGATGGAAAATTTTCATCAGATTGCCTCCTTCGCGGGTCTTCTCTGCTTTAATTGCATTTGTCATTGTATATCACTGAGACCGCAGACATTAGAAATGAAGCTAAAGCTCATAGAGATAGGCCGCGCAGACATTGTCAAGGAACTCCTCGCCACGCCCAGTATAATATGGGGCAAGCGTGATTCCCGCAATATGGCTTTTGCCTCACCGCTATGCGTTTTACCGGCTCATTAGCCCTACGCAAAAAGGAATTAACGCCGTTAAAGCATAAGATCTACCATGGCAGCAGTTTTCTGAACCATTTCTTTTCCACCGCGTCTTTTATCGGAACGACACGGTGGAGAAAAGGTGCTTTCACCCGAACGACAGGAACGGGCGGCATCCGGAGGGTTCTTTCGGGCGATAAAGCGCCTTTCCGGTGCGGCTCCATCGTCCGATAGGTTTCTTCCTTTCTATATTGATAGAAAAGCACCGCCGCTTTTCCTGTCTGGCCATTGACCGCAATACGCACCTGTCGGCTCTTTTCCGTATCGTCCAAACGACGGTCAAAATAGTACACGGGAAGCAGAAAGGTCGCGCCCTTATGCTTCCGAAAATCTCGTCCCCAAATCATAATCTTGGCTTTCTTAAGGGCGAAGGTTTCTTTAAGATCGCAGACCAGCCGCTCCGCGAGGATATTATCAATCACCTCCACCCGCGAGGCATTGTTCGCCTGTGCCGCAATCCGGAAATCCCCCTCGGCAAAGGCCGGATCAAACGGCACAACTTCGCCAAAATCCCATGGATCCAACCGATCTAAGAGATGGATATCATAGAGCGTCGTGTCCGGGCAGGCCCAGTTGATAATTTCTTCATAGGCCTGAAAATCCCCCCGATTACTTTGCACCGACATTTTGACGCTTAAATCCGCCAACGAAAACGGGATATAGTCGGCCGTCATATCCGTCGCCATCCTGTTTTCTATATCCTGATCAATAAAATCTCCCGAAAACTTCCGAATCAGCGCCTGCACCGCAGTCTTCGCCTGTTCTCTCGTCACCTTAAAGGGAATCGCCTTGCCCGGCACATCCTCCGCCCCGACCCCCATAATGAATTCTTTCCGGTAGGCGCCGGGACGAAGCGCCTCTTCCGCCCCGATTTTATTATTGCAAAAACCGCATTGGAAGATGTGCTGCGTCGATTCTCCCGAGATCTCCCCGCCGCAGAACGGACACGCAAAAATGACCTGCTCCACCCCGGAAAAAGCCCGCTCTGTTATTGGATCCCATAGCGACAGCTTATCCGCCACGCTGTTCAGGCGGTATCTTTGGCTTAACAGGCGCTCGTCATGGGGATCAACGCTGCTCATCACCTCCACCTGACCAAGTTTAATCAAGCCGTCTATCCGCTCAACTGGCTTATGACGAAAGGTAATCGGCAGCTCGCGGTAGAAATTCTCCTCCGTCCATGGCGCACTCGCCCCGCAAAAAGGGCAAATATAACTGGCCGTTTTCTGATCGGAGTACATAGCGCCGCTACAGCTAGAGCATTTAATCGCCAAAAATTTTTCCATCGCCCCCACCTCTTTCTCCTTATGCCAATAACCAATCGCCGACAATACGAACGCTAGAAAACAAATAAAAAAGAAAGCTCTCTCTTTGTGATATATTTTATTTGCCCAAAACGATTTACAAAGGAGAGCTTTCTCAGAAAAGCACTCCGTCCCTTTTTAATATTCTGCTTTCCAAATCATGTCCTCGACGGCCTTTTTCACATCATCGCCCGGACGACGGTTTAGTCCTTGTCTTACGGCGCATTCGGCAACAGCGATAGCGACGGCCTTGGAAAACTCGGTAAGGCGAGCTACCGGCGGCAGAACCGCGGCTCCTTTTTTCTGCGGGGAAAGGAACACGCCCAGCGAATGGGCAGCGGCTGAAATCATTTCGTCGGTCAACAACTTCGCATCGACAGCCATACTGCCGAGCCCAAGCCCCGGATAAATAAGCGCGTTATTCGCCTGCCCGATCTCATAAACGGTACCGTTATACTTCACCGGATCGCGGGGAACACCCGTAGCGACCATCGCTCGCCCATCCGACCAGCGGATCAGATCCTCCGCCGTGGCTTCCGCAAGCTCTGTGGGGTTACTCAAGGGGAAAATAATGGGATGCTCGCACCATGACGCCATTTTGCGCACGATAGCTTCCGTGAAAGTGCCCGGCGCCGTCGAGGTTCCCACAAGAATCGTCGGCTGAACAGCCGTGACGGCGGCGGTAAGATTTGTCAGGGCAGCGTCGTTGTCAAATTCACTGCGTTTTCTCGCAAAGGGGCGCTGTTCCGGGGTCAAATCCTTCATATCGTCGAAGAGAAGCCCTTGTTTATCGACGAGATAAAAACGTTTCCGCGCTTCTTCTTCCGTCAGTCCCTGCGCGACCATCTCCCGGAAAACACGGTCGGCGATGCCCGCCCCGGCGGTACCCGCGCCAAAACACATGTAAATCTGATCCGTAAGCTTCTCTCCGTTTATCTTCATTGCCCCGAGAAGCCCAGCAAGGGTAATAATCCCTGTGCCCTGGCAATCATCGTTGAATACGGGATAGACGCCCCGATATTTATTCAGGACGGCGGCGGCATTGGAGCGGCCGAAATCCTCAAAATGCAGGTATAACCCAGTGAAAAGTTTCTCTGCCGTCTGAACGAATTTATCGATGAAGGAGTAATATTCGTTGCCGTAAATCCTTTTATGCCGGTTGCCAAGATAGAGCGGATCCTCTAACAGAGTTTTTCGGTTTGTCCCGCAGTCGAGCATCACGGGAAGAACCGAGGCCGGGGCGATTCCCGCGGCGGCTGTATACACCATAAGCTTTCCAACCGCAATATCCGCCCCGTTCGTCCCCCAGTCGCCGATCCCCAGAATGCCTTCCGCATCTGTCGCAACAATGAGGCGAATTTCACGATCCGCCGCGGCCTGGCGCAGCGTAACCTCAATTTCCTCGGGACGGTCGATCGACAGATACGCCGTTTCCTGCGGATTTATGAACTGCTCGCTGTACTGCTCGATACTCTCGGCAATAACCGGGTCATACACGATAGGCATTAACTCTACGATATGCTCACGAAAGACATGAAAGAACAGGGTGCGGTTACGATTAAAAACATCCATCAAGAAGCGGCGCTTTTCGATATCGGAGGTTTTTCTCTCCATCTGGCGATAAATTCGCTGCGCTTGAACCTCAATGGTGTCCACTTGCGGCGGCAACA
>CAJPUA010000143.1 GCA_905373705.1 uncultured Schwartzia sp.
CAGTGGGCGCATTTCAGATTGCAGGCATTTGTCGTGTTCCAGGAAACGATCATTGTCCGTCTCCGCCGACGCCAATTTCCTCGTCTGTCAGATAGCAGGCAGGATCCGACGCCCAAAAATCGCCGGTGCGCGCCTCCGCGCGCGTGCGGAAATTACCGTTGCAGACATTTAAGAACCGGCAGGCGGCGCATCTCCCCCGAAGGAGCGGCTTACGATCTTTCAACCCCGCCAGAATCGGATGCGTCGTATCCTGCCAGATCTCGCTAAACTTGCGCGCGCGCACATTGCCAAAGGTATGATGCTGCGTGAACTGATCGGGATGAACGTTCCCTTCGGGATCGACTTCGCCGAAGGCGATGCCGGAACGGTTCCCCCCGTTCATCGCCAGGAATTCCCAGATCCGGCGTGCCAGCGGTTCATTTCCCTCCGCCTTCGCCGTGAGGTAAAGGTAAACTCCGTCGCAGTGATTATCCACCGTCAGGATCTCCTTTTTCAGCCCCCGCGCCGCAAAGTCACGCGTTCGCCGCAGGATTGTCGCCAGCGCGGCACGTGACTGCGCAGGCGTCACGTCCTCCTCGGCCATCGCTTCCCCCCGTCCCGAATAGACGAGATGGTAAAAGCAAGCGCGGTCGATATGCTCCGCCTCGATAAAATCAAAGATCGGATCCATCTCGCGAACGTTATGCGCGTTAATCGTAAACCGCAGTCCAACGCGCTGGCCAACGGCCACGCAATTCTGGATTCCCCGCATCGCCGCCGCATAGGCGCCTTCCCGGCCGCGAAAATCATCGTTCACATCGGCCAGCCCATCAAGGGAAATACCGACGTAAGTCACGCCTACCTCTTTTATCTTTTTCGCCGCGTCCCGCGTGATCAACGTCCCGTTCGTCGACAGCGTAGGCCGTACGCCGCGATCCCGGGCGTAGGCGGCCAGCTCGAAAAAGTCTGGCCTGACGAGCGGCTCGCCGCCGGAAAAGAGCAACGCCGGTGACCGAAACTCCGCCAGATCATCAATAAAAGCTTTCGCCTCGGCGGTCGTCAGCTCCCCGGTATGCGCTTTTTCATCGGCGTCCATATAGCAATGGCGGCATCGCAAATTACAAGTACGCGTCATATTCCAGACAACGACCGGCCCGTGCCCCGCCGTCGTCCCATGCTTCATCCGGGACGCACCCGGACGATACCGCAGCGCGTCGCCGCTATATTCGTCTCCCACTATCAGCTTCGTGACACTAATCATGCCGCTTCCTTATCCTCCAGCGATGTCCTTATCATTTACTTCGCGTGGTGGCGTGGTTTGAGCCCATCCATCAACAGCTCGATCTTCAGCCGCACATTGTCGATAAAGGAATACGGGAGCGTGCTGAACGAAGCCGCCTGAAAGATGGAATGAAACATCTCCGTTACCAGTTCCGCTGAAATCTCCGAACGAAACTCCCCGCGCGCCTGCCCGTACTTGACCAGCTCAACAAAAACCGCCTTGAACGCCGGCGCCATTTTCGGGCGCGGCATCATTTTCTTCATCGGCGTCGCCGTCCGATCCGACACGCTCAAAAAAAGCGGCAGGACAAAACGATTCGCGTCGAGCTGCTCCGCGGTCTTCAGCATGACCGCAGACAGCGTTTCCGCCGCCGGACGCTTCTTTTCCATCAAATCCTTTGAAGTTTCCTTCGCTTCGTCGACAATCTGCTCCAGCAAACATAAAAGGAGCGCTTCCTTCGATTCAAAATAGTTGTAGAACGTGCCGATTCCCAGCTCCGCCGTTCCCATGATGTCGGCGATGGACGTTTCGCGCACACCCTTGGCCATAAATTGACTTACGGCTGCCGCCAGGATGGTATTTTTTGATTGCAGCTTTTTTCTTTCGCGCCGTCCCATGATTTCGACCATAAAATTTCCCTCCTCATTCTTCTTGCTCATACATATTTCGGTTGCACGGAACCTCTTTTATTATAGCGAAAATCCTTTCAAATTAAAAGAGTTATTGAAGAATTAAATGTTAATTCTCACGCATTTTTCCAGTCAACCCGCTTCATAACAGACTTTTCCTGATAAAAATTTTTATCAGGTCCCAAAATACAAATGGCTCCGTTTCGAAAAACGATCGAACGAAGCCATTCTTACCTGCTCCTTATTGCCGAACCGAAAAGCCGCTTCATTTACCCGCGATGAGCGCCTCACTCGGTGAATGTCGCCTTTACCAGTGATACTTCTCCCCGCGGCTGATCTTAAAAGCGCGATAGAGCTGCTCAACCAGGAGCAGTCGCACCATTTGGTGGGTAAACGTCATTTTTGAAAATGACAGCCGCTCGTCCGCCGCCTGCCGTACTTTTCCCGAGAGCCCAAAGGGTCCGCCGATCAGAAACGTCAAATCGCTGCGGCCGCTCAAAGCAAGCTCATCTAAACGCGCTGCCAAATCCTCCGAGGAACACATATCGCCCTGAACGTCGAGAACAAAAAGATAGCTCCCTTCCGGCACCCTCGCCAGGAGACGGCGCCCTTCTTTTTGGAGCGTCCCTTCCTTCTCTGCGGGCGACGGATCTGGGATTTGTCACGAGCGCGGTGCAGACCGCCATCGAAGGCGCGGACGTACTCGTCTTAGAGGCTAATCATGATCTTGCGGCGCTGCGGCGGGGGTCGTACCCGTGGCCGCTCAAGCAGCGCATTTTAAGTAGTCGCGGGCATCTTTCCAATCTTGACGCCGCCTGGGCGTTAGCTCGTATGAAGCGCCGCCCGGCACAGGTCTTTCTGGCCCACCTGAGCGAGGAGAATAATCGCCCGGATCTGGCGCGGGAAACCGTATGCGGCGTCCTGCGACAGCAAGGGATCTCTCTGGCAGATACGGATATCGTGCTGGCGAGTCAGACGGAAACTGTAGGCTTTGGCTATAACTAAATCGCCGCGCGGCGGCAGTCAATAGGAGGCAAGCAGTATGCAAAACAAATGGAAAAAGAAAATCGGGGGGCTGATCGCCTCGTTCGCCGTAGGAGCCATGCTTTTGGCGGGCTGCACGGACAGCCGCGCCGAGACGTCTAACGGGGCGCTCGGCGGCTCGAGTATTCCCGTCGCGTCTACGGCGGTATCCCGTAATCTTTCAGAGGCGCGCAACACGCCGGTCGTCCGGGCGGCGGAAGCGGTCGGTCCGGCAGTTGTCGGCATTACCAACAAAACGCTGGTGCGCGACTGGTTTAATAACGTCATCCAGCAGGACGGTTTCGGATCGGGCGTCATTTTCCGCCGGGACGGTTACATCGTAACGAATAACCACGTCATCGACGGGGCGCAGGAGATCATGGTTTCGCTGGCTGACGGACGCACCTTGAAGGGCAAGGTGGTCGGGGCGGATGCGCCGACGGACATCGCGGTTATTAAGGTGGATGCCGACGATCTCCCCACGGCGCAGTTCGGCGATTCCGATGATATTGTCGTGGGCGAGCCGGCTATTGCGATCGGCAATCCCATGGGGCAGGAATTTCAAGGGAGCGTGACGGCAGGTGTCATCAGCGCCCTGAACCGCACCCTCGACATTCAGGAGCGCCGGGTCAAGCTCTTGCAGACCGACGCAGCGATCAATCCGGGAAATTCCGGCGGGGCGCTTGTCAATGCGGATGGTCTCGTCATCGGGATCAACAGCATTAAAATCGCCCGCGAGGACGTCGAGGGCATGTGCTTTGCCATTCCGATCAATACGGTGCGCGAAATCGTCGATCAGCTCATGACGACGGGGCGCGTGATCCGGCCGTACCTTGGCGTCGGCGTCTTTGATAAGCAGACAGCGGCCAGAGCCGGCTATCAGCTCAATGTCGACGCCGGGGTCTATGTGCAGAACGTCACGCTCGACGGCCCGGCGGGGAAAGCGGGCTTGCAGCGGGGCGATATTATCGTCGAGATCGGCGGGGAAAAGACGAATACCGTCGGCGATCTCCGGGCGGCGATCGCCAGCCATCAGGTCGGGGACGTCGTCAGCGTGAAGATTATCCGCGACGGCGAGACGATAACGCTCGATGCGAGATTGGAAGCGATTCCTGAGCAGTGATGAAGATCACGATCGTCGCTGCGGGAAAAATGAAAGAGAAATATCTGGCGCAGGGGATCGACGATTTTTTACGGCGGCTCGCGCCCTTCGCCCGAGTATTGAT
>CAJPUA010000144.1 GCA_905373705.1 uncultured Schwartzia sp.
GTTCGTATGCCGCGTGCAGGGATTGGCAAAATGCTTTCCCATCGCCTAAACAGGGCAATACGATGGTCACGCGCCGCCTTCGCGTCAAAACGCGTTCTTCCGCGCGGGCGGCAGCAATCTGCGTACCAACTTCCAACAGACGCCGCGCCGGATCCGGGCGCACGTCGTAACTATACTCGAGCGCCGGTTCGTCCACGAGGGGCGATAAATCGACGAGCTCCGACGGTCCTTCAAAGGTGCAGCCTTCGCCCTCTCCCGCCGCAATCTGCCAATAGCGCGGCGAAAGGAGCGTCGTCGGCGTCTCGTAGGAATATTTGGCGATGGAGTTCAGCCAGATCGTCTGGCTTTTCGACAGATACTGCTCGTTGCTGCGCCAGGGAAAATGCGCCAGATGAAGATGCAGCGCTTCGATCCACTCCACCTTTTCTTCCCCCGCCGGTCCCGGCCGCCAGCCGTAGTGGCTCCCCTCGGAAAGATGAAAAGGCTTCGCCCGATAGAGCGCGCCGCCGATGATGACTTTCTGCCCCGACGCGAAATCCGTTCCCCGGCGAAGCGGCCGCGCCAAAAGAAAGCGGCTTTCCTCCTCATGGGGAAAAACTGGCTCGTAAAGCCGCCACGGCAGCCGGTAAAGCGCACCGGGGTCTAATTGGCGCACGATCTCCCGGCAGGAACCGGCCCCTTCTTCCGGAAGCAGGAATTCGTCGGCGTCCAGCGGCAGAATAAGATCCGCCTGCTGCTCTACGGCAGCTTCACGCAGCAGCGCGTTCATCGTCTCGACCTGCACATACCCCGCCGCATAGATACGACGAACAGAGAGCGGCAGCCCTTCTTCCCGGAGCCTTCGTAAAATTTCCGGCGTTTTATCCGTGCTGCTGTGATCGGCGACGAGCATCTTATCGACGAAGCTCATCGTGTGGCGAACGAAACTCTCGATAACATCCGCTTCATTTTTTACCATCGAAATCGATATGATTTTTCCCATCGCCGTCACGTCCTTTTATACTTCCGGGCAGAGCTCCGCCCCGTATTCTTCCAAAAATATTTTCTGATATCCTTTGTATTTCGGATCGAGGGGCTTTTCCACGGGGCAGTGGATGCACCAGAAACCCGCCGTCTGGTTCGGCACGACAGTCTTATAGCCGTGGCGCTTAAATTCCAAACACTGGGAGGTATCGTAAAGGTGAAAGCCCGTGAAGAGATCTTCCCGCCACGGGATGTCGTACTGGGTCGCCAAAAAGAGACCGTCCGCCGCTTCCACGGGCACATAAGCACCGTGCGGCTCCTTGAGCTCCGAATCGACAACACTCTCCGCCTCGCAGGCGTGGAGCACCCGGCCATAGGTACGCCGCCCGTCCCACCAGATCCCACTGGCAGGGAGCGCGCGGCAGCCGATGACGCCCACCATGCCGATGCCGGGATCCGTAAAGAGCGCCAAGAGATCGGCCGCAAGATTCTTATGGACGACCAGCGTGTCCTGATGGAGGTAGACCTTATACTTGGCATTGGATTCTGCCATCGCCCGGTTATAGCCTGCCGCCATGGAGGATGCCCCCCGCACGGGAAGATACGTCGCCTTCATATCGGTGGGGAGCGTCAAATGTTTCAAATAGAGGAGCGATTCCTCGTACCATGCCTCGTCGTTCACACAGGTGATGAAGCAGATTTCCTTCTTATTCTTCATCTCCTGCCCCTCCCTCTGCCTCACTCTGTTCCCATGCAGCATCTAGGAAAGCGATGTAGGCCTCCCAGCCCGCTCCTGCCGTCAGCGCAGCGCGAAAATCTTCCCGATGGACGATGGTTTCCCGGGTGAAGGCCGCCAGGTAGCGCGGCGTAATGTCCGCCTCCCGGCAGAGTGCCCGGAGGTGGGCGCGATTTTCCGCCGGGTCGATACCGTATTCCAAACGACGGCAGAGCGTCACTAACCGCCGCCGCACCTCCGGCGTGTACTCCGCCTTGAGGCGGGCGACGGCGCGCGTCGAGCGCCACGCCTGCACCAGCCAAATTTCCGTCGCCATATCGTTCGGCCCCTCAAACCCCGCGCCTTTGAGCCGCGCCGCCAGTTCGGAGGGAATGTCCTGCCGTGCGCCGGGAAGGAAGAACACATCCTTATAAAACGACGCGGCGAGGAGAATTTCAAAATCCGGCCGGGCGAAAAGCCGCCGCACCAACGCCCGGTAATGTCCGCTCATCAGTTCCTCAAGAACGCGCCAATAGCGAATGTTCGTAAAGCTCGTCAGGAAAAATCCCGTAGGCCGGATAAAGGTGCCGAACCCGGCGGCGATGTCCTGCGGGTTCACCACCGTTTCCAGGCAACGCTCCGCCAGCAGGATATCAAAGCTCTCCCGGGGATACGGAAGCGGCGTTTCCCGGTAATCAAGGCATTGCCGCTCTACCCTGAGCGCATCAGGAATCGCCGCCAAAGCGGCCGCGTCCTCCGCCACGGCGTAAAGCTCCGCCGCCGGGTAGAGCACACGAAGCGCGGGAAGGTATTCGAGACTTTCCACCACCAAAAGGCGAAGCGCCGCCTCCGACGGCGTTAAAAAATCCAGCAGCCCCAATTTTTTCGGCTCGTTCATCCTTCCGCTCCTCCGTCGCCTACAGCGGCCAAGCGCGCGCTTCCTCCGCGCTCTTCAGGGTCGTGCAAAGTTCCCTTCCTCCGCTCTTTTCCGGCAATCCGCATAAACTTTGTCATACATATTCTCAACGGCCCGCGCGTATCCTCGGCCGTCCATCAGCGGCGAGCGGGCCATCATGGGCCGCAGAAAACGGCGCAACCCCGCCAGTGTTTCCGGCGAAGCCGCCAGCGCTACAGCCGTTTCCACATAGTCTTCCGGCGTCTCCGCCGCCAGATCGCTCATTCCGATGTTATGCAGGATACTGTACCCGAAACGCGCCCCGTGGCGATTGCCGGTCAAGGAGACAACGGGGACCCCCATGTAAAGCGCTTCGCAGGTCGTCAGTCCGCCGGTGTAGGGCGCGGTATCGAGAGCAACGTCGACATCGTTGTACTCCGCCAGATAGCCGGAGGAAAAGCCCCGGTATTCCACCCGCCCCCGGTCAATCCCTGCCTGCCGCAGACGGGCGTCGGCGTATTCGCGCCCTTCGGCGCTGTCAAAAATCTTGTGTTTGAGGAGAAGCCGCGCGGTCGGCGACCGGTCAAGAATTTTCTGCCAGAGCGCGAGCATTCGCTCCGTCACCTTCGCGAAATTATTGAAGTAAACGTCCGACAAAAAGCCGTCCACATTGGCAAGGCCCGTGCTGCTCATGTAGCCGATGCCGGAAAGCTGCACCGCCGCCGGCTGGTACGCCAGTATCGGCAGGCAATTTCCCGCCGTATGCCCCGACAAATCCACCAAAATGTCGATCTCGTCCTCCCTGACAGCGGCCGCCGCTTGTCCCCAGTCCTTTGTCTGAAGCGAGCGCCAAGAAATGGGCAGACGCTTCAGCCGCTCGGTCAGAAGATCGTCCTCCTGATTTACCGCGTAGCAATAAACCTGAAATTTATTCCGATCAAAATAACGCAGAAGCGCGTAAAGGAAATACGCCACCGGGTGCAGGCGCAGATCGCCGGAAATATAGCCGACGCGCAGGCGATCATGGCGGTGCCAACGGCGCGGCGAAGGCGCAATCGGCCCGAGGATCGCCCGATATTCCGCATACATCGCCTGCATATCCTCAGGCGTCAGATCGTCGCTGGCGTTTGCCGTAAAAATCGCGTTGCTAAGCTCCACCAGCTTCTGGCGGGCCTCCGGCTCTAACCGGGCCGCTTTACGAAACGCCCCGCTGGCAAACGTACTCTCCCCCAGCCCGGAAAGAGCCGCTCCTAAAAGGCTCCAGGCCGTCGCCAAAAGCCGGGGCGGCGCCTTTTCATCATGCCCGTACAGCTCGGCGGCGCGCTGTAACGTGCGAATTTCGGTCAGGGGGCGACCGCCGTCGCGGGCGATATACGCTTCCAATAAAAGCGAACGCAGGCTCTGACCGCCCGCCAGAGCCTGCATTTCCCGAAGATGCCGAACCGCCGCGTCCATATCCCGTCGCTCGTAAGCGGCCAGCGCTTTTTCGTATATGAGCAGGCTTTGCGCCGTCAGTTCCCGCTTTTGCGGCGGCATCACGCGCGCAGCAGCCGCAGAAGC
>CAJPUA010000145.1 GCA_905373705.1 uncultured Schwartzia sp.
ACCATTTGCCACTCCTCGAAATTTATCCAGGAATTGCGGCGCATCCGCCGGGAATTCCAGGGCCGTCCGACGCCGGTCTATCACTGCGAGCGTCTTTCCCAGAAAATCAGCCATTGCCAGATCTACCTGAAACGCGAAGATCTGAACCACACTGGCGCGCATAAGCTGAATCATTGTATGGGCGAAGGACTGCTGGCGAAATACATGGGCAAAAAGCGCATTATCGCCGAAACCGGCGCTGGACAGCACGGCGTCGCTCTGGCAACTGCCGCCGCGTATTTTGGCCTTGACTGCACGATTTACATGGGCGAAGTCGATATTCAAAAGCAGGCGCCGAACGTTGCCCGCATGAAGGTGCTCGGAGCCAAGGTCGTGCCTGTCGGCGACGGTCTGAAAACCCTGAAAGAAGCGGTGGACGCCGCATTCGCAGATTATCTGGAAAACTATAAAACTACGATTTATTGTATCGGTTCGGCGGTCGGCCCCCACCCTTTCCCCATGATGGTCCGCGATTTCCAGATGGTCGTCGGCTACGAGGCGCGCGACCAGTTTCAGGATATGATGGGCTTCCTGCCCGACGTGGTGACAGCCTGTGTCGGCGGCGGAAGCAACGCCATCGGTATGTTTGAAGCCTTCCTGAGCGATCCCGTCGAGATCGTCGGCGTCGAGCCGCTGGGCCGGGGCAAAAAGCTGGGTGACAACGCCGCCTCGATGGTGTACGGCTCCGAAGGTGTCATGCACGGCTTCAACAGTATCATGCTGAAGGATCAAAACGGCGACCCCGCCCCGGTTTACTCTATCGCCAGCGGCCTTGATTACCCGTCCGTCGGTCCCGAACACGCCTTCCTCCACGATTGCGGGCGGGTAAAATACGACGCTGTCAGCGACGAAGAAGCGATCGACGCCTTCTTTAAGCTTTCCCGCTACGAAGGAATCATTCCGGCGCTGGAAAGCTCTCACGCCGTAGCTTACGCCATGAAGCGGGCAAAAGAAATGGGAACCGGCTCCATTCTCGTAAACCTGAGCGGCCGCGGCGACAAGGATCTCGATTACGTCACGGAAAAATACGGTTTCGGCGAGAATTATAAAGACTTCTGACCGACGAATTTTCCCGGAGCAAAAACAGAGACCTCCGCCACAGCAAAGCATTAGGTTTTAGCTTATTTTTAATCTTCCGGTTTTAGGGGTACGAAGGGATTTTTTGCGTGTTTTTCCCCGAATGGCAAGCGACTGTCTCCTTCGCTGCGCGGTAACGCTGCACCTCGCAAGCCATTTGTCCCCCGTCCCCTTGCCAAACGCAGCGCAATCTGCTATGATAAAGAAAAAGAGGGAACCACCGCAAGGTGACTACCTCTTCACAAGGTATACTGGTTAAAGAAATAACCGCAAACCTTTGGTCGAGGGGCGGTTATTTCTTTTTTATGGCAATGATGTACCCGGTCCCGAGTATCAATAAAATCAATACATCGAACAAAGTCATCTTGCATCACCTCCTTTCCCTTGCGGAAATAGAGGTGAAGAAGTAGCCGCCGTGCCTTTGGTGATTCCCCGACCCTTATTATACTGAGTTTACACTGCGCTGGCAAGCGACCGTCTCTTTTGCTGCGCGGCAACGCTACGGCTCGCAAGCCATTTGTCTCCTGTCCCCTTGCCAAACGCAGCGCAATCTGCTAAAGCGCATTCCCCGGTCAAACCGGGGGCTGCGTATAAAAGCCGGGGCACCATAAAACCCGTTTACTATTTTTCTGCTTTTGTCCTGATTTTTTCCTGCACCAAGGCGATGAAATCGTCTGCGCGCATCGTTTGGCTGTCTTTTTCGCCATACCTGCGCACATTCACCGTATGCTCCTGAACCTCCTGATCCCCTACCACCAAGGCGTAGGGGATCTTTTTTACCTGCGCCTCGCGGATCTTGTAGCCCATTTTTTCGTTACGGCTGTCGACCTCGACGCGAATGCCCAGCGCGAACATTTTTTCCCGCAGCTTATCCGCATAATCGCGATGATTATCGGTAATCGGCAGAATACGCGCCTGTACGGGAGCCAGCCAGACCGGGAAAGCGCCGGCGTAGTTTTCAATCAGAATGCCGATGAAGCGCTCGATGCTGCCGTAGACGACGCGATGGAGCATAACCGGGCGATGGCGCTGCCCGTCCTCGCCGATGTAGTGAATATCAAACTTCTCCGGCATCAGCATATCGAGCTGGATCGTGCCGCACTGCCACGTCCGGCCAATGGAATCCTTCAGGTGGAAGTCAATCTTCGGCCCATAGAAAGCACCGTCCCCTTCGTTAACGACATATTTGAGGCCGCGATGCGTAAGCGCGTTCCGAAGCGCCGCCGTCGCCTTCTCCCAGACTTCGTCTTCGCCCATCGAGTCCTCCGGCCGAGTAGAAAGCTCCGCGTGGTAGGAGAGGCCGAAGGTTTTATAAACCTCGTCAAAAAGATCAATGATTTTCTGTATCTCGCCCTCTACCTGATCGAGAGTCATGAAGAGATGGGCGTCGTCCTGCGTGAAATTTCGCACCCGGAAAAGGCCGTGCAGCGCGCCGGAAAGCTCATGGCGATGTACCAGCCCCAGCTCCGCAAGGCGCAGCGGCAACTCCCGGTAGCTGTGCGGCTGGGATTTATAGACGAGGATCCCGCCGGGGCAATTCATTGGCTTAATGGCGTAATCTTCATCGTCGATTTTCGTGAAGTACATATTTTCCTTATAATGATCCCAATGCCCCGACTGCTCCCAAAGCCCCCGGTTCATGATGATCGGTGTCCGGATCTCCTGATAGCCATAACGGCGATGGACTTCGCGCCAGTAATTGATAAGCTCGTTGCGGATGATCATGCCGTTCGGATGGAAGAAGGGAAAGCCCGGTCCCTCTTCATGAAAGCTGAAAATGTCCAACTCCTTGCCGAGCTTACGATGATCGCGCTTGGCCGCTTCTTCCAGCATATAGAGATACGCCTGCAGATCTTCCTTTTTCTCAAATGCCGTGCCATAAATACGCTGGAGCATTTTATTGTGCTCATCGCCCCGCCAGTATGCGCCGGCGATACTTTGCAGCTTCACCGCTTTCACCTTGCCGGTAGAGAGCACATGCGGCCCCGCGCAGAGATCGATGAAATCCCCTTGTTCGTAGAGGGAAATGACCGCCCCTTCCGGCAGGCCGTTAATAAGCTCGACTTTATAGCCCTGTCCCCGCTCGGAGAAGAAACGCAACGCGTCGGCGCGGCTGATCTCCTTGCGCACCAACGGCAGATTCTGCTTGATAATGCGTTCCATCTCTTTTTCGATGTCTTTTAGGTCTTCCTCCGTCAGCTTGCGATCCATGTCGATATCATAGTAAAAGCCGTTCTCAATCGCCGGCCCGATGGCGAACTGGACGTGCTGATCGGGATAGAGATGCTGAATCGCCTGCGCCATAATATGCGAAGCCGTATGACGCAGCGCCAGCCGTCCCCCCGCGTCCTCGAAAGTCAAAAACTCTACGGCGGCGTCCTTTTCGATTGGCGTCGCCAGGCCGACGGTTCGACCGTCGAGCTTCGCCGCCAGCACTTTTTTCGCCAGACTGTTGCTCACCGTCTTGACAAAATCGAGGAGCGTCGTGCCCTCCGCCGCCTCGCGAACACTGCCGTCTTTTAGCGTAATCTTTACCATGAAAAACCCTCCCGCTGTTTATAAAAAAATAGAGCCTCATCCCTGATAGGGACGAAGCTCTGTCTCTCCGCGATTCCACCCTGCTTGCCGTCTAAACGCTCAGCCAAAGGCGCTCGCCAATAAAAAGACGATTCCGCCCGGCTTTTCGCTAAACAGCCGACTCAATCCGATAACGGCGGGCACCGGCTGCCTTCCGCTCACGCGTGGCAACAGCTCCGAAGCGGTAAACCGAGGTCTTCTCCCGGACGCTCTCAGCCTTGGCGTCCGTCTCTGCCGGAGACGCTCCCCGATCCGTATCTTCTTCATCACTTTCCATGGATTTAATTATAGGCACGGAAAGAAAATGTGTCAAGGGCGCTTACAGATCTCTTTTTTTGGTGTCACATCATTGACAACCCTGCAAGTTCTGATTTCTTTGCAGCCGCTCCTTTTTGCATTTATCTTCTTATATTGAAATCACCCG
>CAJPUA010000146.1 GCA_905373705.1 uncultured Schwartzia sp.
GCGGAGATCAGCACGATGAAGGTCACGGAGCAGATCGACGCGCTGCGCGTATTAGCGACAAACCCGGTAGGCTATCTCGTCGTACCGCGGCTTATCGCCTGCATGGTAATGGTGCCGCTCCTGACGGTTTTCGGCGACGTCGTGGGGGTGCTGGGCGGCTGGTTGGTGGCCAGCGGCGGTCGAGGGATCAGCTCGTATCTTTACTGGCATTCCATCGATATGTTTGCCGTCCCCCACGATCTTACCGGGGGCCTGGTAAAAGCCGCTGTCTTTGGCGTAATCATCGCGCTTCTCGGGTGCTACTGCGGTCTTAAAGCCCCCGAGGGAGCGGAAGGCGTCGGCGTGGCCACGACGCGCTCCGTGGTGAGCGCTATCATCATGATCTTCTGCGCGAATTGTTTTTTGTCGCTGATGCTTTATCAGTGAGGGTAAAGTATGATAAAATTGGTAGATATTAATAAATCCTTCAAGGAGCGGCAGGTTCTCCGCCATATCAATCTTTCCGTCGCTGACGGCGAGACGCTGGTCATTATCGGCGGTTCCGGCTCGGGGAAAAGCACCCTCCTGCGCCTGATGGTCGGGCTTATTGCGCCGACAAGCGGCGAGATCTGGATCGATGCGCAGGAGATTTCCCGGATGAGGGAGGAAGCGCTCGATCAGGTGCGATTGAAAATGGGCATGGTCTTTCAGTATTCGGCGCTTTTCGATTCGATGACGGTGGGCGATAACGTGGCCTTTGGCCTGCGCGAGCATACGGATTACTCTGAGGAGAAAATTCGCCGGATCGTCGCTGAGAAGCTGGCGCTGGTCGGCCTTTCCGGCGTGGAGAATATGATGCCCAGCGAACTTTCCGGCGGCATGAAAAAGCGCGTCGGCTTAGCCCGGGCGATCGCTTTTGAGCCGTCGATCATCTTTTACGATGAGCCGGATTCGGGCCTGGATCCGGTTATGACCGGGAAGATCGACGAGCTGATTCGTGCGATGCAGCGCCAACTGGGAGTGACGTCGGTGGTTGTGACCCACGACATGGAGAGCGCCTTCTTGGTGGGAGACCGCATCGCTATGGTGTACGAGGGCGAGATTATCGCCGATGAGGCGGCAGAGGAGTTTCGACGCCTTCAGGATCCCCGGGTACGGGCGTTTTTGCGGGGATTGGCGGCGGATAAGGAGGCGAAAGCATGACGAACGAGGCCAAGGTGGGGGCGTTCACCCTGCTCGGACTGGCGATTCTGGCGGTTATTCTGGTTCACATGAGCGACCTTCGCCTGTTCGGCGCGAAAGATTATACGCTCTATATCGGCTTCGACGAAGTGGTGGGAGTGAATCCCAGCGCCGAAGTCCGGTTCGCCGGCGTCGAAGTGGGGCGTGTCGTGGCGGTGAATACGGACGGCATGGGCGCGGTGGTAACCGCCGAGATTCGCCCCGATATTCGTATCCCCCGTACGTCGCGCATCAGCATCGCCTCGAGCGGATTTTTGAGCGAGAAGTTCATCGGCATTATGCCCGGCAAGGATACCGGCGATTATTTCACCGACGGCGAATATGTCTACGGGACGACCGAGCAGACGATGGACTCGATTATGAGTAGCATGAACAAGCTGATGGAGGAAGTACACGGCATGGTGTCCTCCATGAACGGCGTCATCGGTGACCCGAAGCTTCAGCACTCGCTGGTGGATACGGCGGTCAACGTGCGCGATTTGACGGCGAATCTGCGGGAGATTACCGGAACCTTCTCTCAGCTAGCGGCGGTAAATGGACCGGAGCTCAGCAATATGGTGCGTAATCTGAATGCGGTCGCGGAAAATCTCGTGCGGACGACCGGCGACGTGGAGCGTTTAGTCAATGATTTTTCCGGCGATGGGAGGACGGCGGCGGATCTCCGGCTGGCTATCGCCAATCTCGCGACGGCGAGCCAACGGGTTGACCGCATGGCGACGAGCTTGGAAGGCGTTGTAACGGATCCCGAGACGGCGGCGGATCTGAAGGCGGCGCTGCATAACGCCCGGGAAGTATCGGAGCGGGCGAACCGTATGATGGGCGGCCTCGGCGGCGCGCATGTGCAAGCCGGCGTGGAGACGATGTACAGCGGCAAGGAAGACAACTGGCGGGCAAATTTCGACCTGCGGCTCTATCCCGACGAGGATCGTTTCCTGCTCCTGGGCTTTGACGATATTGGCGACGGCAGTCGTTTCAACGCCCAGGTGGGGCGGACGAAGGGGGCCTTTACCGGCCGCGTCGGCGTAGTTGACAGTCAAGTAGGCTTGGGGATTGACGCTGACGCGGGATCGCGCTGGCGGTTTTCCCTCGACGCGTATGATCTTAATAACGTAGCGCTCAAGGCGCGCGTCCGCTACCGCGTCGCAGAGAATACCTGGCTGTTCAGCCAGGTAAATAACGTCAACAATCGAGAAAAACGCGCTACTTATATCGGCGTGCGGCAGGAATTTTAATCGGCGGGCAATTTGCGTCTAAAGCTGTTAAAAGAATATAATGGTCATGTATTATATGGAGTTATAGGAGGAAATACCGTGAAGCAGAAGAAAACATGCGGGAAAAAAATAACGGCGCTGGTTCTGGGGGGCCTTTTGGCTTTCGCGGCGACGGACATCGCGTATGCGGCGGAGAAGGTCGACCTGACGCTGGAGGAAAGTATCCGCCTGGCGCTTGATAATAACCGTTCGATCAAGGTCTCCGAAAGCGACGTTGAGGAGGCCATCTGGGCGCGGCACGAAGCGCGCCGGAACGGCGGCCCGACTTTGGCCTGGCAGGGATCGGCGACGACGCTGGGAGGGCAGGCCACGGCGGAGGCGCGGCGGGCAGAGCCGATCACCGGCATAAAATACGACCGCAACTTTTACAACAGCCTGACCCTGCAATTTCCTCTTTACACTGGCGGTCAGCTGGAAAACAGCATTGAAGCGGCGGAGTACGGCGTCGACGCGGCGGATCTGACGTTGGAATCGACGCGGCAGACCATCAAAGCGCGGGCGACTTCCGCTTATTATAGGATATTACAGTGCCGCAATATGATTCAAGTCAATCAGGAAGCTGTCGATACGTTGGCGGCGCACCTCAATAACGTCGAGGCGCAGTACCGCGTCGGCATAGTGGCGAAATCCGACGTCCTGCGCTCGCAGGTCGAACTGGCGAATCAGCAACAGGCGCTCGTCAACGCGCAAAACGATTACGACATTGCCATCGCCACGTTTAACAATATCGTCGGCTTGCCGACGGATACGATCGTCAACGCCAGCGACGAACTGGCGTACACGAAATACGATCTGCGCCTCGCCGATTGCACGGTATACGCGCTGGAACATCGCCCCGACAGTATCGCCGCCGATCGCTCCGTCAAAGCAGCGGAGGCGTCGATGAAGGCGACGAAGGCGGGGTACCGTCCCCGAGTCGTGGCGCAGGCGGAGCGCGTTTTTGCCGGCGATAAGGCTTTCGGGACAAACCATACCAAGAGCGATTCGATGACCGTCGGGATCGTCGCGAGCTGGAATATTTTTGATAATAACGTGACGGAAGCGCAGGTAGAGCAGAAAAAAGAAACGCTTTACAAGGCGGAGCAGAACTATCTGGCGCTCCAGGAACAGATCCAGCTCGAAGTGCAGACAGCGTATCTCAATCTCCTGGCGGCAGAGAAAAATATTCACACGACGAAGGTCGCTGTCGATAAGGCGCAGGAGGATTATAAGATCGCGCAGGTTCGTTACAGCGCAGGCGTCGGCACGAATCTTGACGTTATGGACGCGGAGGAGAGTCTGATTTCCGCCCAGACAACGTACATTATGGCGCTTTATAACTACAACACGAGCAAGGCGGCGCTCGATCAGGCGATGGGCCTTCAGGTGGGGCTGGATGTCACGCCTTACCAGACGCATCCGATCGGGAAGATTGTTCCGGTGAAGCCGGCGACGGACACGTCCCGTAACTTGACGGCACGGGACGCGGCGATGCCGAGAACGCACGCCATCGAACTGCCGCACGCCGAACGTCCCGCCGCACTGCCGGCGGATGTTTCGCAGCCGGCGGCAGAGGCGGCGGAAGCAGCTGGCGAGGAGCCGGCGGACGGAGAGGAAGCGCGGTAAATCATTTATTCGTTTAGGG